>JAGDMX010000041.1 GCA_017860725.1 Chloroflexota bacterium
CGGTCGAGTAGGGGGCCGGAGATGCGCTTCTGGTATTTGGCTACGGTGCCGGATGAGCAGGTGCAGGGCTTGACCGGGTCGCCGTAATAGCCGCAAGGGCAGGGGTTCATGGCGGCGATCAGTTGGAAGTTCGCCGGGAAGGTGAGCGAGCCTTGCGCCCGGCTGATGGTGACGAGCTTATCTTCGATGGGCTGGCGCATCACTTCCAGGACGCGCGGCCCGAACTCGGGCAGCTCATCCAGGAAGAGCACGCCGCGGTGCGCCAGCGAGATCTCGCCGGGGTGAGGCACGTTGCCGCCGCCGACCAATCCGGCGTGCGAGATGGTGTGGTGCGGGGAGCGGAATGGGCGATTGCGGATCAGCGGCACATCCGACGGGAGCTGGTCGGCGATCGAGTAGATGCGCGTGACATCCAATGCCTCGTCAATGGTCATGCGCGGCAGGATGCCCGGCATGGCCCGCGCCAGCAGGGTCTTGCCGGCTCCCGGCGGTCCGACCATCAGCATGTTATGCCCTCCAGCGGCTGCCACTTCCAGGGCGCGCTTGACGTGCTCCTGACCCTTGATCTCGGCGAAATCGGTCAGCACGCTGACCGGCACATCCTCCGGGTGGATGGGCGGCTGGGGCGGGATGGGCGCCTCCCCCGACAGGTGGGCATACAGCGCTGTCAGAGAAGCCACCGGGATCACCTCCAGATCAGGGATCAGAGCCGCCTCGGCGGCGTCAGCCGGCGGGGTGAAGATGCGCTGAAAACCCTGTTGGCGCGCCAGGGCTGCCATCGGCAGCACACCGCGCACGTGGCGCACACTGCCGTCCAGGGATAGCTCGCCCACCACCATGCAGCCGTCTACGCTCTCCGGCGGGAGCTGCCGGCTGGCGATCAGCGCTCCCAGGGCGATCGGCAGGTCATAGGCCGGACCTTCCTTGCGCACCGACGCCGGCGCCAGGTTAACCGTCAGGCGCTTGCGGGGGAAGAACAGCCCGGCGTTCTTGATCGCCGAATGCACCCGCTCGCGGCTCTCCTGTACCGCCGCATCGGGCAGTCCAACGATGACAATGGCGGGCAATCCATCTCCGGTGTCGACCTCGACCTCGACAACCACCCCTTCCAGACCAATCACGGCGCAAGAATAGACACGCGCAAGCATGCGGTAAGTTTAGAGTTGAATGGTAGAGTTGTCAATGGCATATTTATATTTAGCGGCTGCGCTGATACACACACAAACTTGACCAAATAATAGTAGAATTAGGTGTTCTCCCATCCCCAAGTGGCTTGCTAAGGAGTACTGCCAATGAAAACCATAGCTCAATTTATTCGCATGGTCATCCGGTTTTTGGTGGTCTGGTTCATCGACACGGTCTCATTGATAATCACCGCCTGGGTCATGCCCGGCATCACTATTGAACCCGTAGAGAGTGCAGGCAGCTTCGTCGTGGCGACGGCGGCCGCGCTGCTGCTGGGGATTGTTAACCTGCTGATTCGCCCGCTTTTGCTGCTGATCGCCCTGCCGCTGGGCTGGATGGTGGTTTTTCTGTCTGGCTTCTTCATTAACGCTGTGACCCTGATGCTGACTGCTTCGCTACTGCCGGGATTGACGGTGGAGAGCTGGTGGGAAGCATTTATCGGCGGCCTGTTCCTGGCACTGGTAAACACCATCCTGACCACCTTGCTAACAATTGATGACGACAATTCCTTCTACGACAATCTGGTCCAGCGTCGGGCAGTCAGCATGGCAGACAAGATCGAGCCCAACGCCGGTCGCGGCCTGGTGATGCTAGAGACGGATGGCTTGAGCTACCAGCGCATCCAAAAAGCGATCAACGATGGCTACATGCCAACCCTAAAGCTGATGATTGAAGAGGAGGGCTACAAGCTCAGCCGGGTGGACTGCGGTATCCCGCCCACCACCCCTGCCTGCCAGGCCGGCATCCTGCAGGGCAATAACACCAATATCCCGGCTTTTCGCTGGCTGGATAAAAAGACCGGCAAGCTCCTGGCGGGCGGTCAGGCGGCTGCCATCGTCGAGCCGGTGCTCTCCGACGGTAACGGCCTGCTGCGCGGCGGCTCGAGTATTGGCAACATGTTCAGCGGCGACGCTGCCAAGTCGATCCTGACCTTCTCTAAGATCATGGCCGGGACTCCAGAGGACAAGAAACAGCGCGCCCGCGATATGTACCTGCTGATGCGTAACCCTTACTTTTTGGTGCGTGTCCTGGTGCTCTTCTTTGGCGATGTGTTCCTGGAGCTGTGGCAGGGCTGGCAGCAGCGACGGAAGGACGTCCAGCCACGCCTTAACCGCCTGCATAACGGCTACCCATTCCTGCGCGCTGCCGTCAATGTCTTTCTGCGTGACATCGGCACTTACTTCACCATCCTGGATATTGTGCGCGGCGTCCCCGCCATGTACACCCTGTATGCCGGCTACGACGAAATCGCCCATCACTCCGGTCCCTACACCCACGACACCGATATCAGCCTGCGCCAGTTTGACAAGCAGGTGGCGCGCATCAAGAAAGTCATCCAAGAGAAAGCCCCACGGCCCTACGAAATCATTCTCCTTTCCGATCACGGGCAGTCCTTCGGACCGACTTTTAAGCAACGCTACGGGCTCAGCATCCTGGAGTTCATCCAGCAGCAGATGCCGGAGGGCACTGCCGTCGCCGGCTCCGGCGGCGGCGACGATGGCACAATCGGCGTGGCGGCCATGATGGACGAACTGCAGAATATGCAAAGTCAAGAGCAGGGCGGACGAGTCGGGCAAGCCGCCATCCGCCAGGGACAGCGTGCCATCCAAAGCAACTTATCCAAGCAAGAATCATTCCAGGAAGCCAAGCCTGCCAATATCACCCTGGCTTACGGCGGCAACGGCGCCCTGGTATATTTTGACCTGTTCCCGCGCAAAGTCACCTTGAATGAGCTCAACACCGCCTACCCCGGCGTCGTCGATAAGCTGGTGGCGCATGAGGGCATTGGCTTTGTAATCGCCTACGAGGACGATCTCACCCCGGTGGCTTTTGGCAAGACGGGTGCTCGCAACCTGAGCACCGGCGATGTCGTCGGCGATGACCCGCTGGCTCCATTTGGGGATATCGAACTGCGCGCCTGGCAGCTGCGACGTATGGCGGATTTCGAGAACTCCGGCGACCTGATCTTGAACAGCACTATCTACCCCGATGGGACCGTAGCCGCCCTGGAAGAGCTGATCGGCAACCACGGCGGCCTGGGTGGTGAGCAGACCGATGCTTACATGTTCCACCCCGGCGATATGGTTGTCCCCGAAACACGCGGCTCTTATGAGTTCAAAGCCATTCTAGATTCGCGCCGTGGCCTACCCGGTCCGACCCCTAAGCCCGAGCGCCTGGCAGAGCCAATAATCAACCCCTGGGCACTGCAAACCTTGGGTAAGGGCCTGGGCCAGGTTGGGACCTGGCTGAACTACGCCTGGCAGGCTATCACTCTGCAGCGAGCAGGGTACCAGGGGATCGCCCGGGATGCCTACATGACCGGGCCGGCCTTGCTGATCAGCCTTGTGATGCAGTTCGTTCAGTCTTATGTCAGGCAGGGAGGGTTCGATATTTGGAACATCCTTCTGCAATTTGTGGTGTGGTTGGTCAGCATTCTGATCGTTTACATGACAGCGCGTGTGCTGCGCGGTAAAGCCACCTTCACCACTAACCTGCGCGTGATGGGCTTTGCCCAGGCCGCGCAGGTGCTCCTACTGTTGGATTTCATCCCTGTGGTAGGACCAGGGGCGCGTTTCCTGGCAGGGCTGTTGACCTTCTTTGGAGTATGGTTCGGCACAGCGACTGCCAACGAGCTGCGCGGCTGGCGCACCTTCCTGCTGCCTGTGATCTACGTGATCATATTCGTAGTCGGGTTTATATTCCTGATGGCAGTTATCAAGGGCACCGCCTTAACCCTTGAAGTTGTGCTCACGAACCTGGGGCTGACCGCGGGGCAGTAAGGACAGATTGCTATCCTCGTGCATTTCATAAAGAGCTGCTGGTGGGTATACCCGGCATGAACAATTGCGGGGTGTCTTACCAGCAGCCCTTTTACACCCCTACAAGCCGCAGATCATATTCATAATAGCCAAAACGCCTTCATAAGCACCTCCGACATCGACATCCAAACCTGTGTTGGGCGTATAATTCTAGTCATGCAGCCCAATAATAGCAGTCGATGGTTACCGCTTCTGCGTGGCTTTATTCTCGCGCTTCTGGTCACACTAGCTCTAACAGCCATTTTGTATCCCCTGCGTGGGCGACTCAACACCACCACGATCGCTTTACTTTATCTCCTGCCGGTCTTAGTAAACACCACCTTGTGGGGACTGGGTCCTGGACTGGTTTCCGGCATCCTGGCTTTCCTGCTTTACAACTACTACTTCCTCCAGCCTTACCAAACATTGGTGGTGCACCAACCCCAGGATATCGTAGCCCTGGTGATCTTTTTTCTGGTGGCGGTGTTGATCAGCCAGCTCGTCGGGCGAGCCAAGGAAAACCTGGCTCAGGCCAGGGCCAGCGAGCACGAATCGACTCGCCTTTATGGGCTTAGCCTGGCACTGGGTGGGGTCAGTAACACCCGCGATATCGGACAAATCCTGGCGACCCATACATTGGAAACCTTCCTGGCTGAGCACGTGGAAATCCAAATTGCAGCCATCGGCGGCGGGGAAGCATTGAACATCCAGGAGCCTCACGGCAGGCTCAAGCCCGTCAAAAAACCTCTAATCAGCATACCACTCGAGACGGCCCACCGGCTGCTGGGGACCATCTACCTGTGGCGTGAAGGAGCGCCGCTGACAGAGACAGAGCAACGGATGCTGCGAACCTTTGCCACCCAGGGGGCGTTGGCGTTGGAACGCGCCGTGCTGGCCCAAACGGAAACGAAAGCCCGCATCCTGGAAGAAAGCGACCGTCTAAAGTCGGCCCTGCTCTCGTCGGTTTCGCACGAGCTACGCACGCCCCTGGCGACCATCAAAGCCTCCGTGACCAGCCTGCTGGGCCGCGATGTGGACTGGGAGAGCCAGGCGCGCCAGGAGTTGCTTGAAACCATCAACGAAGAAACCGACCATCTCAACCGGCTGGTTGGGAACCTGCTGGATATGTCTCGTATCGAGGCTGGGGCGCTTTACCCCGCCCGCCAGTGGAACCAGCTCTCAGAAATCTTGGAAAGCGCACTGCAACGCATTCACCGCATGGCGCAGGATTACCGCATTGAGATCGATATCCCAGAGGACCTGCCGTTAGTTCCTGTCGACTTTATGCAGATCGAGCGCGTCTTTGTCAACCTGATCAGCAACAGCGCTAAGTATGCCCCGATTGGCACGGTCATCCAGATCAGCTCCCGAGTCCTGGATCCCGATTCTGTAATGGTCCAGGTCACCAACCAGGGGCCACCGGTGCCTCAAGAACACCTGGAGCGCATCTTCGACAAGTTTTTCCGTGTGACTGATGCCGAGCGCGTCACCGGCACCGGGTTGGGGCTTTCAATCTGCAAAGGGATAATCGAAGCTCATGGCGGCCGCATTTGGGCAGAGAACCTGCCGGGACGTTTTGCATTTAATTTCAGCCTACCTCTCACCTGGGAAGGGAAGTCGCCTGCTACGGTGAAGCCGGAGGCTTTATGAGCGCAGAACCGCATATCCTGGTGATCGATGATGAGCCACAAATCTTGCGCGCCCTGCGCACGATTCTGACAGCCAAGAAGTTCCGCATCACCACTGCCAGCAGAGGGGAAGAAGGTCTGGCACTGGCTGCCGCCACCCTGCCCGACCTGGTGATACTGGACATAGGGCTACCCGACATGAACGGCTTCACCGTGTGCGCTCGCCTGCGTGAGTGGAGCAATATACCAATCATCGTGCTTTCCGTACGCGAGAGCGAACAGGATAAAGTGCGCGCCTTGGACCAGGGGGCTGACGATTACCTGGTGAAGCCTTTTGGCATCGAAGAGCTGCTTGCGCGCATCCGCGTGGCCTTGCGCCACTCCGCACAATCCCAAACCGGTCAGGAGACCAGCATCAAAGCCGGCGACCTGGTCATCGACCTGGCACGACATGTCGTGACGCGCGACGGCACTGAAGTGAAGCTGACCGCCACGGAGTTTAAGCTACTGGCCTACCTGGCGCAAAACCCCGGGAGGGTGCTAACGCATCACAGCTTGTTGAGCAAAGTGTGGGGCGTCGAGTACACCGACGATGTCGAATACCTGCGAGTTTACATCAGCCAACTGCGAAAAAAGTTGGAAAAGGATCCGCGCCATCCGCGGCATCTGCTCAGCGAGCCGGGGGTAGGCTACCGCTTTTCGGAAGGCGATTAGCGATTCGCTGCCAAAGTGCATAAAAACCAGGGAGTTAATAAACTCCCTGGTTTTTATTTTTTTTTAACTCCCAGAGAAGAAACTTTTACGGCGTCTTTATGGTTGTGCGATATAACCCTGTCAGTATAGGAAAGGAGACCGTATGACTGCCAAACAACACCCCGGAACCCTGTTCCACGATGGCCAGCCGCTGCCTGCATTCCACCGGTTGGTGATCCTGGTCCCTAACGCCGATCTGGATGAAATCCGGCTGGCGCGTCACATTCGCAATATGATGCTGTCACACAGGGCAGACATCCTGTTGCTCTCCCTGGTGACTTGGGAGGGTGAGGAATCTCTGGAACGGCGCAGGCTGACAAACCTGGCGGCCGTTCTGCGCGATCCTCTCTATAAGGTAACCAGCAAAATCATTTCCAGTAACCACTGGGTTGGGGAAATCCAGAAAAACCTGCTCCCCGGTGATCTCCTGATGTGCCTGGAGGGGCAGTATGCCCCGTCCTGGGGCTTTAGAAGCCAGCCAGTTGGCGAGGCACTGGTAGGGCGACTACCCTACCCGGTTTATGTCCTGCACTTTACCGACTTCAAGGAGGTCCCTCGCCAGGCATTAAGCCATCGACTCGTGGGATGGTCGGTTTCAATTGTCGTAATCCTGTTATTTTTAGGATTTGATGCACGCATCGTCCAGGGTGCTGGGGGCTGGATCAGCACTCTGCTACTTGGAATGTCCTTACTGGTCGAAGTGGGCTTACTCTGGAGCTGGAACAATCTTTGGAATTGATTTTGCGTTTATAGGAGTAGCCATTTGTTATTCTCCATTGGATTATTAATCGTTATTGTCTACCTGGCCTATCGGGTCTCGCCGCGCGAGCGGGAAGAAGATAAACATATCCACGGAGCTGGGCAGATCGGCCTGCTGGCCGCCATTGCCCTTTTTGGCGTGGATTATTTCACCTCGTTCTATTATGGCACAGGCGAACTGATGAGCGCGTTGCATCCGTATGGCCTGCAAAAGCTGGCTTATTACTCGGTGGCTTTGATCGCCCTGGCCAACTTTATCTTCGGCGCGCTGTATATGTATTCCCTCGGGATTTTTAACGAGGGCGGTGGATCATATACCGCCTCCATGCGCTACCTGAAGCCCACCCTGAGCTTGATCGTAGCGGTGACCCTGATCCAGGACTATGTGCTAACCATCGTCGTATCCGCTCTATCGGGCGGCGATCAGCTGCTCTCCATCCTGGGGGCTTATGGCACCAATTGGGTCTGGCACTTCGCCATTGGCGCAGCCCTTGCGGCCATCACTTGGTACCTGACGATCCGCGGGCGAGGCGAATCGGCACGCATTGTTTTCGTCCTGCTGGGCGTTTTTGTGATGCTCACGCTGGGTATGGCAGTTGGCCTGGTGATGGCACACTTTAAAGGCGTGCCACCCATTGTGGCTACCGAGCTGCTCAAGCCGGCCTCTGTCGGGCAGGCACTCTACCACCTGCTCACCGCTACGATGAAGGGCATGGTCGCCCTCTCCGGCCTGGAAGCCATGTCGAATGGCATCCAGTTCGTCAAGGACGAAGATGTAAGCCTGGTAAAATGGGGTAAGCAACACCTGCCTCGCCTGCATGGCCTGTGGCATTTCTACAGCGGCAAATCAGGCATCGGACGTTTTGTCCAAACCTCCTTCTTGTTCTATGGTGGGCTGACGACCTTATTCTTGGTCATGTTCTCCCTGCGCTTCAATGTGTTCGATGGGACACTTGGCCGCACCCTGGTTGGCAACCTGGCTTATATCGGGTTTACTCAACTACCGGGTGGCAATCTCCTGTTCTGGGTTTATCAGTTCTTGGCGGTGGCATTATTAGCCGCAGCCTCCATGACCGCCTTCCAGGATGCCCAGGCTACTGAGTGGCGCGATGTTGCCATCGGCGAGATCCCGGAAGCCATCGTCTACCGCGATCCACGCGGCACTTTCACCCGTTCGGTGACGATCACGTTCGGTATCGCGGTGCTGATCATGTTCCTGGTGCGCGGCGAAACGACCCGGGCTGTGCCCTTTTACGGTGTGGGTGTGTTTATGCCGATCATGGTGATGGGCCTGGCCGTCCGCAAGCACATCTTGCAGCACTATACCGGCCGGGTTCGCCGCTGGGGCAGTTTTGGCGCCGGCGTGGCGGCCGCCCTCGCTGCCCTGGTATTCGTCGGTCAGATTGCCGGCAAATGGACAGAGGGTGGTTGGGTTGTTCTGATATCATTCAGCTTACTAGCCCTGGCCGCACACCTCCTGCTGCTCTCCCCGCTCGGTTATCGCGAGCCGCGGCAGATTCACCGCATCGTGCGCGACAAAGCGCGCGTGAAAGGTGCCATGGCCTCGATCGTTGAGTGGCAATCGCTGGTGATGCAGGAATACCGCTATTTGCTTCTGACACGCGCCTCCAGCACCGTGGCGAAATTCTTAGGGTTGCTCGGCGTCAACCTGCCAACTCGCTACTATCCGGCGCCGGCTCCAGCCGGAGATTACGATCATGCCTTGCATGTCGACCACCCGGAAGCGCCCTCCCTGTTAGAGCAATACCTGGTGCTTGAAGAAGAACCCCGCCTGGGTGGAAAACCCAAAGAAACCGCCTCTCCACTCGGTGGGCCAGGGGCGTGAGGAGCATAACAAGATGGCCACAAAATCGACCACTGCACAAAAACCGGGCGGGACGTCAACTAGCTATCAACAGCCCGGCAGCCCGGCCAATTACCTGGCGCAAGAATACAACCGCTGGCGACTCCTGCTCGACGCCCAGCCAAATCTGACAAAACGCTTCCTGGAAACCCAGGCGCGCATCTTGGCCGACGCCGTGATCGTGCGCTCCCCCCAGGTACGCTTTACCCTGCCCGACCGGGTGGTCGTAAAGCATGGGGAGGCAAACCATTCCCAGCCTGCAACACTGCCTGTGCCGGCCAAATTACGCGAGCAGATGGCCGGTGGATTGATTGACCGCATGACGAGGACTGAGGTAAACGCCATCCTGGGACAGCGTTTGACCGAGCTAGAAAATTCCTCCAGCCAGGCAGTATCAATCAGCGCCGGGCTAATTCGGCACAGCACGGCCAACCACATGGTTTATACCATGCTGCCCTCCGGACGGTCTGTCAGCTACCAGGCAGCTGAGGGAGAGGAGATCGCCTCGATTCCCGTGAGCGACAGCCTGGAAGCCGATTCGGCCATTACAGCCACCACAGATGCCATTGCCGAAGCCGAAGGGGAAGCAGGCGAGGAAGGCCGGGGGGAGTTGCTGGTGCCCTATGTGCCCTGGGCGCGCCGTTTCTACCTGCCCCAATGGGTACCTCTCGATGCGAAAGACCACCTGTTAGTCAATTCCGCCGGTGAAGCGGAGGCCGCCATCGCCTCCATGCAGCAATACCTGCGTATCTTACATGCTGCGGTCAGCCTGGCGCCTTACATGGTGGTCGATGAGACCTACCAACGCAAGCGCTACGGCATCCTGGGTCAGCTTGTCAACCAGGGACGCGCCCTGGCGCGCTACCAGACGCAAGAAATCATCCAGACCATCCAGCAGCGGGCAACAGCCCAGGATTTAAACCGCGGCTTGAGCTTGAGCCTGCCCTACTTCGATGACCAGGTGCTACGGATCGCTTCGCATGATTTCGAGATCATCCCGGCCGGCAGGATCATGTTCACGCCGGCGTTCGTCGTTCGTGCAGCCCGGCAGGAGCAGGTTAAAGTAGCCCAGGATACGCGCCTCAGCCCATCCACTCGCAAACACCTGCTGGATGAGCTGCAAAACCTGGAAAGCGCCTTCGAATAATAGCGTAAAGCGCTTACCCGAACAGCCTTCGTGCCGAGCAGCAGGCTGGCGAAGCGCCTCCAGCTCAATGATTTAATCCTCATGGACTCGCTCCCAATTTACTCGCTGAGAGCGGCAGAGGTATACACCGCTCTGGAAAGTACGCCGGATGGTGTCTTCTCCAGCGAAGTACCCGCGCGCCTGGAGCTATACGGCCGCAACCTGCTAACAGAAGGAGTCAAAGACTCACCCTGGCGCAAGCTATTCGGGTACCTCAGCCACCCGTTGGCGCTGTTGCTTTGGCTGGCCGGTGCGGTTACCTTGTTAATCGGCGAACCCGGCCTGGGGCTGGTCATCTGGGCGCTGGTGCTGGCCAATGTAGGATTTTCCTTTTGGAGAGAGCACCGTGCCGAGCAGGCCATGCAAGCCCTGCGCAGGCTGCTGCCAACCTACACCCGGGTGGTCCGCGACGGGGCGGAGACCCAGTTACCCACCGACCAGGTCATCCCGGGCGACCTGCTCGTTCTGGCGGAAGGCGATAACATCCCGGCCGACGCCCGCGTGGTCGAAGAATACGGTCTGAGGACCAACGAATCGACCCTGACCGGCGATGCAGTCCCGGCACGCAAATCGGCCGACGCCTCCTTGCAGGAGGGCATCAGTGAGCTGGAGCGTCCCAACCTGGTATTCGCCGGCACTTCGATCGTATCGGGCACCGGTCGGGCAGTAGTCTACGCTACCGGCATGTACACGCAGTTTGGCCGCATCGCCCGCCTCACCCAGGCGGTTCGGGAAGAGCCTTCCCCCTTGCAAGCCGAGCTTACGCGGCTGACACGCAAGATCGCTTTCTTGGCGTTGGGGATCGGGGCGTTGGTATTCCTGGCAGGCACTTTTGATATCGGCCTGGGGCGGTTGGAAGCCTTCTTGCTGGCCATTGGGATCATCGTAGCAGTCATCCCGGAAGGCTTGCCTGCCACTGTCACCCTGTCCCTGGCCATGGCCGGTCAGAGGCTGGCCCAGCGCGGGGTGCTGGTTAAAAAGCTGGCGGTAATCGAACGGTTGGGGACGGTATCGACGATCTGCACCGATAAAAGCGGTACACTCACGCAAAACCAGATGACCGTACGAGAAATTTGGGTCGGCGGCACCCGTCTGTCGGTTTCGGGAATCGGCTACGACCCAGCGGGAAGTTTCTCACCAAATCCGCATGGGCTCCCGTTACAGGGGGATATAACCATGCTGCTTACAGCCGCCGCGCTGTGCAATAACTCCCGCCTGAATCCGCCGACGCCCGAACGTCCCCGCTGGACTACGCTGGGTGACCAGACCGAAGTTTCCCTGCGAGTCGCCGCCCTGAAAGGGGGCGTCAAGGAAAGCGAGCTGGCAGCAGTCTATCCTCGCATCCACGAGCTACCATTCGATGCCCGCCGCAAGCGGATGAGCACTATCCACCGTCTCCCTTCAGGAAAAATCACTCCCTCCCCTGTAGAATCCGCAGCCCAGCACCAGGCTGCAACTCAGTTTCAGGAGGTAGCGTTTATCAAAGGCGCCCCGCGGGAAGTCTTGCAACTCTGCCAGCGGGTGCAGATCGCCGGACAGCTCGTCGACCTGGACGATCGGCTGCGCAACCAGGTGCTGGAGGCCAACGACGAGTACGCCCGCCACGCCTTGCGGGTCCTGGCGTTGGCACGCCGCGAGCTCCCGCCTCGCACGGGGAGCTATACTGTGGAGGGCGTGGAAACCGACCTGTCCTGGGGTTAATGGCGATGCAGGACCCGCCTCGACCGGAAGTTTCCCAGGCAGTGCAAACCTGCCTGCAGGCTGGCATCCGGATGGTGATGGTTACCGGCGATTACGGCCTGACCGCCGAATCGCTCGCCCGGCGTGTCGGCATGCTGACCACCCCGAACCCGATCATCCTGACCGGGGCGGAAGTAGAAGGCATGGACGATGCCGCCCTGCAGGCGGCGCTGGAGCACGAAACGATCTTTGCCCGCATGGCTCCCGAGCAGAAGCTGCGCCTGGTGGCTGCCCTGCAGGCGCGCGGCGAGGTGGTGGCAGTCACGGGGGATGGCGTGAACGATGCCCCCGCGCTGCGTAAAGCCGACGTGGGTGTGGCGATGGGCATCATCGGCACCGACGTCGCCAAAGAAGCTGCTGACCTGATCTTGACCAACGACAACTTTGCCTCGATTGTCACAGCCATCGAAGAAGGGCGCGCTGTCTTCGATAACATTCGCAAATTCATCACTTATATCTTTTCCAGCAACGTACCTGAGATCTTGCCCTTCGCACTGGCGGCGCTGTTCAATCTCCCGCTGGCCCTAACCGTAGCACAAATCCTGATCATCGACCTGGGCACCGACATGCTCCCCGCCCTGGGTTTGGGCATGGAAAAACCCGAGCCAGATGTCATGCAACGGCCACCGCGCCGGCAAAGCCAGCCGCTTCTGGATCGCAGTTTGCTGCGGCGCGCCTTTCTGTGGTTGGGTTTGATTGAAGCTGTACTGTGCTACTCTGGTTTCTTTCTCGTCTATCAGGCGCCTGCTTTAAAACTGCCCGGTTATCTGGGCAGCATCCTGAGCACAGATCCAGGACAGGTCGGCCTGTTGGCAATGACTGTATTTTTTGCTGGGGTTGTAATGGCACAGGTCGGCAATGCCTTCGCCTGCCGCACCGAAGTCAATCGCGGCCGCGCCCTGGGCTGGATGAGCAACCGATTCTTATTATTTGGGGTGGCAACCGAAATCGTGATGATCCTGGTCTTAATCTATTTTCCACCCCTGGCCAGGGCGTTCAACCATGTGTCCCTACCATTGATTTGGTGGGTGTGGTTAGCGCCTTATGGGTTATTCTTATATACACTGGATTGGATTCGTAAATTAATGGTCCGAGGCCTGCATCAGGTCAAGATGAAAAGGAAGGAGGTCGTATGAAAGTGATTATCATGGGCTGCGGCAGAGTAGGAGAGCAAGTAGCCAGCCTGATGGCCCAAGAAAATCATGAAGTTGCCGTCATCGACTATGACGCTAATGCCCTGGCCCGATTGGGAGAATCCTTTCGAGGCCTGAAGGTCAAGGGGGTTGGCTTTGATAAAGACGTGCTGATTGAGGCTGGCATCGAACAGGCAGATGCGTTTGCCGCCACCAGTGCCTCGGATAATGCTAACGTGGTAGCAGCGCGCATTGCTCGCAATATCTTCCACGTTCCTAAGGTAATAGCTCGTTTATATGATCCGCGACGGGCAGAAATCTACCAGCGCCTGGGGTTATTGACGATTTCCTCGACCACCTGGGGGGCCGAACGCATACGCGAGCTACTTACCCATTCTGAATTGGACCCTGTTCTAACCTATGGGAGCGGGGATGTCAGTATACTCTCTGTTGAAACGCCCCCCTTGTTGTACGGAAAGATGGTCAAGCATCTATCTATCCCCGGCCAGATCCAGGTGTTCGCCATTACCCGTCAAGGCCAGGCTTTTATCCCTCTGCTCGGTACGGAATTTCAGCGCGGCGATACCATCCACCTGGCAATCCTGGCATCGTCTATGGAGCGGTTCAAAGACTTATTGGAATTGAACACAGGAGGATAAAACATGTTTGTCATCGTGGTTGGTGGCGGGAAAACCGGCTCACATTTAGCCCGCCAGTTGATCGAACAAGGGCACCAGGTCAAGGTCATCGAACAGCGACAAGAGATCATCGAACGACTTGCACAGGAGTTGCCGCATGACGCCATCATCTTTGCCGACGGCAGCTCCCCCACAGTGTTGGAAAGCGCCGGCATCCAACACGCCCAGGTGCTGGCAGCCGTCACCGGCGAAGACGAGGCTAACCTGGTGGTCACCACCCTGGCGCGCTTCGAATTTAACGTCCCTCGCACCATCGCCCGGGTTAATAATCCGAAAAACGCCTGGCTGTTTACCTCCGAAATGGGAGTAGATGTTGCTTTGAACCAGACCGACATCTTGGCGAAGCTCATCGTCGAAGAAATGTCGCTGGGTGACATGATGACCTTGTTGAAGCTACGGCGCGGTGAGTTTTCGTTGGTCGAAGAGAAATTGCCCCCCGGATCGCAAATTCTCGGCATCCCCCTAAAGGATATACCCCTGCCTGCCACCTGCGTCATCGCCGCCGTGATTCGCTCCGGGCAAGTGCTCATTCCGCGCGGCAATCTGCTCTTTGAGGCAGGTGATGAAGTGCTGGCCGTGGTAGACACCCATTCTCTCAAATTGTTAACCAATCTATTTGCACCTGTCAGTAAGTAATTCCGATAAATGCATTAGAATCAGCATATAACCAGCATCAGCCAATCTCACCAATATCGGGAGTAATATAATGGCAGCCGTAATCGATCCGAATACGGTCGAAGAATTAAAAACCACGCTGGGCGCTGATTTCGTCAACGAGCTGATCGACACCTATTGTGCGGAAACACCCGGGCTGTTAGATCAGCTTCACCTGGCTCTAAGCCAAAATGACGCCGAATCCTTCCGGCGAGCCGCGCATTCGATGAAGTCTAGCAGCGCCAGCTTGGGCGCTCTCGAGTTTTCCGCACAGGCCAGGGAGTTGGAATTCCTGGGCAAGAGCGGCGACATCAGCGGGGCAGATGAAAAAGTCGCTGGCCTGAACACAGCATACGTGCAAGTAGCGCGCGCTTTGCGTGCCCTGGTCACATACCCTTGATCCAGGCCCCGATGGATCTCACTGAGCGAGCTGGCGGAACAATCTGCCACCCATTGGAAACAAGGTAAACCGCCTGCTGCTCGGGCGCGGCCTGGAGCAGCAAGGTCACACGGTAGCCTTTGCCGAGAACGGCAAGCAGGCCCTCGAAATGGTGCGCAGCCAGACCTTTGACATCATACTGTTGGACATCCAGATGCCTGAGATGGACGGCTACCAGGTGCTGGAGCAGTTCACCGAGGATATCCACCTGCGCGACATCCCGGTGATCATGACCACCGCCATGGAGGAGCTCGACAGCGTGGTCAAATGCATCGAGCTGGGGGCGGAGGATTATCTCACCAAGCCAGTCAACCCGGTGTTGCTGCGGGCGCGCGTCAATGCCAGCCTGGAGAAAAAGCGCCTGCGCGACCAGCAGCGCGAGCTGGTCAAGAAATTTGCCACCGCCGAAGTAGCCGAAGACCTGGAAGAATCCGGTTTTGCCCTGGGTGGCAAGTACATCCAGGCCACCGCCATGTTCTCGGACATCCGCGGCTTCACCACCATCACCGAATCCCAGTCGCCGGGCGACACGATCGATCTGCTCAATACCTATTACACTCTGATGTTTGAGGCCATCAGCGGGCACGGTGGGGTGGTCAACCAGATGGTCGGGGACGGCTTGATGGCGATCTTCGGCGCGCCGCTGCCCCTGGAAAACCGGGAAGAACAGGCCGTGCGCGCCGCCCTGGAGATGATGGAGATGATCGAGCTGTTCAATATCGACCAGGTTGCCCAGGGCAAAGCGCCCATCCGTATCGGAGTAGGCATCGCCTCCGGGCAGATGATCGCCGGCTACACCGGCACGATCCGCCGGGCGACCTACACCTGCGTCGGCGATACCGTCAACCAGGCTGCCCGCCTGGAAGCGCACACCAAGGTCGTCGGTCAGCCCATCCTGATCGATGAGGCCACCCGCCAGAAGCTGAGCAGCGCCATCCAGGTGGAAGAGCAGGGTGTGGTGCAGCTCAAAGGCAAAACCCAGGAGATCAAGTTTTTTGTAGTGCCGGTGAACCAGTAAGAGCACTCTGAATCTACGCGGCCTCCCTTTCCAGCAGGTCCATTCCGAGCCAGTAGGTGACCAATGGCAAAAAAAACTCCCACATCTGCCAAATCTGTTCAAACAGTGGCTGAGCTCCGCAAACAGGCCGAGCAGGCTATCGCCGCGCACCAACATGCAGAAGCAGTACGTAGCCTGACTTTAGCCTTGGAGGCCTTGCACCACTCTAGAAGGCCCAAACCCCTGGAGGAGTATGAGCTGCTGTCCATGCGAGCCGACTCACATTTTCAAAATGCCGATCTTCAGGAGCGGGCAGCCGACCTGCAGGTAATGTTGGATCTGGCACAGCAGATGGGTGATCTGCACAGGCAGGCAGATAGCACCAATCGCTTGATCCGCGCCTGGCTAACGTTGGGTAACACACAAGAAGCAAGTGCTCATCTCGATACAACCCTGCACATAGCCCAGGAATTGGGAGACCCCGAGCTGGTAGCTGATGCTTTTCTTTCCCACTGTCATTTCAATTATGATATGGGAAACCTCGGCCAGGCTTTATCCCAGGCTGAAGAGGCCCTGCGCCTCTACCGACAGACTGGCAACATCGCCGGACAGATTGACTGCCTGCTCCGGCAAGCAGGCGTCCAGCACCGGGTCGGAGAATCCGAGTCCGCCATTCAGACAACCCAAGAAGCCGTCCGGCTTTCCCAGGAGTATGGAGAGCGCTGGCTAGAGGCTCTGTCTTTGAATTCACTGGGTGTTTTCAGTCCCAATCTGGCAGATAGGCGCAATTTTTACGAGCAGGCACTGGAAATATTCCGGGAAATATCTAACCAGCAAGGCATTTCAATGGCGGTTAATAATCTATGTCTGGTTTACGAAGGGCTGGGGTTATATGAAACTGCCCGCGAATACGGCGAGCAAATCGTAGCCATCGATCGACAACGCGGCAACACCCGCGATATTGGCGCCGATACAGAAAGCCTGGGACGCGTCTATCTGGGATTGAACCTGCTCGACCAGGCCGACAGGGTATTCGAGGAGAGCCGGGCAATCCTGGAGCGAATGCAAGATTATCCCACCGCCTCGCTGGCGTTGCTTGGCCTGGGACGGTCAGCCTTGCTGCGCGGCGACCCTGATGTAGCGATCCGCTATATTCAACAGGCGATTGCCTATCCAATTGGAGAGGATGTCAACCCAAACTTGGCTATCTTAGAAGCCTGGCTGGGTGCAGCCTGCCTGGCTGCCGGTAATCTGTCGTCTGCACTGCAAAATACCGGCGAAGCTGCACACAAGCTTGATATAGCCGGGACGATTGTTGGTGAATATCCAGCATCTCACATCCCCTGGTGGCGCTACCAGGCACTAAAAGCTCAACTTGAGGCGGATGCGGATTCGGTCGATCAAGCGCTCGCCCGGCAAACGCTGGCATTGGCACATGAGGCGATGCTGGCTGACATCGCCACGCTCAGCGACGCCGGGCTGCGGCGGAACTACCTGAATAAGGTCCCCATCAACCGCCAGATCACCCTCGAATATTCCCGGTTGCGGCCTGAGCGTGGCGAGTTGCGAACTGAAGAGGCGGCCTGGCAGGGAAACCTGCAGGCGCAGCTCCGCCGCTTGTTGTCGATAGGCGTGCGGATGAACGAGCCGCGCCAGGTGGATGAACTGCTCGACTTCATTGTAGCGCAGTTGATCGAACTAACCGGCGCCGAGCGCCTGTTCATTGTGCTGGTAGACGCTCAAGGTTTACGCCATCTCGCCGCGGCTTATGGCTTCAATGCCTCCGAACAGCTTCAGGTAGTGAGCGACTACAGACCGGTGCTCGATGAGCTGTCCAGGAGCATGCACCCGCGCCTGGAGCTACTTCCTAACGGGCTCAGCCGCATGGCATCACCGCTGCGAGCCCGCGACCGGGAGCCCGGTGCAATCGTAGTGGAGACAGATGCAGTATTCGGCCCGTTCAGCGAGACCGACCTGGATCTGCTGGCAGCCTTTGCCAACCAGGCCATTCTCAACAGCCTAGGCGAAGCGATGGCCAAGACGTTGGACGTCAAGACCGTCACGCACATCGTGGGTGATAAGGTGCGCGATATTTTCAATGTCGATGTGGTTGGAATCGAACTGCTCGATACACACACCAATCTGGTTCACATGCTGTATGAATATGACAAGGGCGAAGGCGGGTACGTCGATTATTACGAGCCATTCCCGCTTGGCGTGGGGCTGACCTCGCAGGTGATCCATTCACGCCAGCCCTTGTTATGCAACACTCTCGAAGAACAAGTGGAAAAGGGCAGCTATCTACCAACATGGATGGAGGATATAGGCTCTGGAGTATCTACCCAAACATGGCTCGGGGTACCGATCATAGCCGGCGACCCCACCGCCAGTACAGGGCAAAAGGTGTTGGGCATCGTGGTCGTCTCCGATTATCGACCGCATGCCTTCAATGAGAATCATGTGCGCCTGCTGGGTACCCTGGCATCCAACATGGGTGTCGCCCTGGAAAACGCCCGCCTGTTCGAGGAGACTCAGCGCCTGCTCAAGGAGACCGAGCAGCGCAACGCCGAGCTGGCCGTCATCAACAGCATCCAGCAGGGGGTAGCCGCCGAGATGGATTTCCAGGCGATCATCGACCTGGTGGGCGACAAGATGCGCCAGGTGCTGAATACCGGCGATATCGGCATCCGTTGGTACGATCCACAGACTAACCTGGTTCATTATCTGTACGAGTTCGAACATGGAGCGCGTCTGTCCATTGATCCTAGACCTCCGCAATCTGGCGGCGTCTGGGAGCGTATGCTCATCACCCGCCAACCTGTCCTGCTGAACAGCCTCGTAGAGATGCAAGCCGCCGGCATTCAAGCCATCCCTGGCACTGACCAAAGCCTGTCTATGCTCAATGTGCCAATCATCGGCAGCGACCGGGTGATCGGCAGCATTATCGCGGAGGATTACGAGGAGGAGTATGCATACAGCCCGGCGGACGTGCGCCTGCTGCAGACCGTAGCTGCCAGTATGGGAGTAGCCCTCGAAAACGCTCGCCTGTTCGATGAGACCCAGCGCCTGCTGAAGGAGACCGAGCAGCGTAACGCCGAGCTGGCGGTCATCAACAGCATCCAGCAGGGTGTGGCGGCTGAGATGGATTTCCAGGCGATCATCGACCTGGTGGGCGACAAGCTTCGGGAGGTGCTGAATACCGGCGATATCGGCATTCTCTGGTACGATCCGCAGGCCAATCTGATCCATTATCTCTACCAATTCGAACACGGGTTGCGACTGACCATTGACCCCAGGCCTCCGCTTTCGGGCGGCATGTGGGAGCACATGCTCACCACTCGTCAACCCCTCCTGTTGAACAGCCTCGCGGAGATGCAGGCTTTTGGGATAGAAACCATTCCTGGCACCGACACCAGCCAGTCTATCCTCAGCGTGCCGATCATCGGCAGCGACCGCATGATCGGCGTGATCGGTGTAGAAAATTACGAGCGAGAGCATGCTTACAGCCCGGCAGATGTGCGCCTGCTGCAGACCGTAGCCGCCAGCATGGGGGTAGCGTTGGAGAACGCCCGCCTTTTCGAGGAAACCCAGCGCTTGCTCAAGGAGACCGAGCAGCGCAATGCCGAGCTGGCGGTGATTAACAGCATCCAGGCCGCCTTGGCAGCCGAGCTGGATTTCCGGGCGGTCATCGACCAGGTGGGCGATAAACTGCGCCGGGTGCTGAACACCGGTGATATCGGCATCCGCTGGTACGACTCGCAGGCCGGCCTGGTGCATTATCCATACGAGTATGAGCATGGACTGCGCTTGAGCGTCTCGCCCCGCCCTCCGAAAACCGGAGGTACGTGGGATAAGATCGTAGCTACCCGCCAGCCACTGCTGTTAAATTCCCGGGTTGAGCAGGATGCCTTTGGATTGTCGGTCATACCAGGCACGGACCCCAGCAAATCGATCCTGTATGTGCCGATCATCGGCAGCGACCGGGTAATTGGCCTGATTGTCGTCGAGGATTTCGAGCGAGAGCAGGCCTACAGTCAGGCGGATGTGCGCCTGCTGCAAACCGTGGCGGCCAGCATTGGTGTAGCGCTGGAAAACGCCCGCTTGTTCGAGGAAACCCAGCGCCGGGCACGCGAGATGGCCGCATTGGCCGAGGTGGGGCGCGATATCTCCTCCACGCTGGACTTGGCTACCGTGATGGAGCGTATCGCAGCCCACGCCAGCGAGCTGCTGGAGGGCGATTCCAGCGCCATTTACCTCCCGGATGAGAGCGGGCAGGATTTCATGGCGATCGTCGCCCTGGGTGACGGCGCCGAGGCCATCAAGGCAGACGTGGTTCACCTGGGTGAGGGCATCATCGGCGACCTGGCCCAGCGCGCCGCCGCCGAGCTGATCAACGACGCCGAGAAGGATCCACGGGCGCATACCATCCCTGGCACGCAAGAAAACCCTGCCGAAAGGCTGATGGTCGCGCCGCTGCTGGTCGGCGAGCGGGTCAGCGGGATGATGGCGGTCTGGCGCAATATGGGCCGCCCGTTCGTCCAGGCCGAATTGATCTTCCTGACCGGGCTGGCGCGCCAGGCGGCGGTGGCGATCCAAAACGCTCGCCTGTTTGCAGAAGGCGAGCGCCGGGCCGACATGATGGCAACCACTGCCGATGTCGGGCGCCAGGTAACCTCCACGCTCGACCTGCAGGCTGTGCTGCAGACGGTATCGGAACAGGTGCACCGCCTGTTTGATGCTCGTGATACTGTGCTGCGCCTGGTTGAACCCGACGGGAGGACATACCGCACCATCCTGGCATTGGGGCGCTATCGCGAGCAGAACCTGGTCTCTCCGGTCTATTTGGGGCAGGGCATCAGTGGCAGCATTGCGCAATCGGGAGTGGCGGAGGTGATCGCCGATATCGCTCGGGACTCACGCGGCGTACACGTCGCCGGCACTCCTGAGGTTGAGGATCGCCCCGAGACCATGATGTGCGCACCGCTGATGGCGCGTGAGCGAGCAATTGGACTGCTGACGGTTTACCGCGACCAGGCACAGGGCGTGTTCTCCCAAATCGACCTGGATCTGATGGTGGCGCTTTCCCGCCAGGCAGCCTCCGCCATCGAGAACGCTCGCCTGTACGAAGAAGCCCAACGCCAGGCGAAAGAATCCGAAGCAACCAGCGAAATCCTGCGCATCATCAGCAGCACGCCGGCCAACGTCCAGCCGGTGCTGCAGGCGATTGCCGAAAAAGCCGCCGTCTTGTGCCAGGCTGAGGATGTCATTATTGTACAAAACCGGGACGGTTTGTTTTTCGAGGTGGCGAGCTGCAGTAGGTTACCGCAGGCGCGCGCCGCTGGCGGCGTGCCGATAGATCGCCGGACGGTGGGAGGCAGGGCTTTCCTGGAGAAGCGCATCGTGCAGGTCGACGACCTGCAAGCCGAGTCAGATGAAGAATATGGTCTCGCCAAGAAGGTCAATCTGGGTCTGGGAATCCGTACTTTACTGGCAGCCCCTCTGGTGAGCAAGGGCGAATCGATCGGCGTCATCCTGATGCGCCGCCAGCAGGTCGAGCCCTTCGAGGCGCACCAGATCGATCTACTTGAGACGTTTGCCGATCAAGCGGTAATCGCCATCGAGAATGCTCAATTGATCGAAGGCATGCAGATAGCTCGCCAGGAGGCCGAATCGGCCAACGCCGCCAAGAGCGCCTTCCTGGCAATGATGAGCCACGAAATCCGCACCCCGATGAACGCCATCATTGGCATGTCCGGGCTGCTGATGGATACCTCGCTCAACGCCGAGCAGCGCGATTACGCCGAGACCATCCGCACCAGCGGCGATGCCCTGCTAACCATCATTAACGATATCCTGGACTTCTCCAAGATCGAAGCCCATCGCATGGAACTGGAATACCAGCCCTTCGACCTGCGCGAGTGCGTCGAGTCTTCCCTGGATTTGGTGCGCGTCCGCGCCGCCGAGCAAGGCCTGGAACTGGCCTACCAGGTCGATCCCAATGTACCAGCCGCCATCGTGGGCGACGTCACCCGCCTGCGTCAGATCCTGGTCAACCTGCTCGGCAACTCGGTCAAGTTCACCGAGTCGGGTGAGATTTTCCTATCCGTAGGGCTGCAGTCAGCTGCAGACCAGCCGGGCGAGCTGCAAATCATCCATTTCGCCATCAAGGATACCGGCATCGGCATCCCCAAGGACCGCCAGGAGCGCCTGTTCCAGGCTTTCTCCCAGGCCGATGCCTCCACTTCCCGCCGCTACGGTGGCACCGGCCTGGGACTGGCGATCAGCCAACGCCTGGTCGGGATGATGGGCGGGCACATGTGGCTCGAGTCGGACGGCATCCCCGGGCAGGGCAGCATCTTCCACTTCACCATCCAGGCCGAGACTGCCACGGAGATCAAGGCTCGCCGCCACCTGCTGGCCGAACAGCCCGTTCTGCGCGGGCTGCGCCTGCTAATTGTGGATGACAATGCCACCAACCGGCGTATCCTGGCCTTACAAACCCGCCAGTGGGGTATGCTGGCGCACGATACCGCCTCACCCCGTGAAGCCCTGGCCTGGCTGGGCCGTGGCGAGCCCTTCGATCTGGCTATCCTGGATATGCACATGCCCGAGTTAGACGGGATCGAGCTAGCCTGCGAAATCCACAAGCTGCCCGGATACCAAAAACTGCCGCTGCTGCTGTATTCTTCCCTCGGGATCGGTGAGCAGGTGGAGTGCGGCCCGGAGTTTGCCGCCCAATTGACCAAACCGGTGCGACCCTCCGCCCTGTACGACACCTTGATGAACCTGTTCGCCGCCCGCACGCAACTGGAGCCCCAGCCCGCCGCCGCGCCGCGACCAACCCTCGACCCCGAGATGGCTCAGCGCCACCCGCTGCGCATCCTGCTGGCGGAGGACAATGCTGTCAACCAGAAACTGGCGCTGCGCCTGCTCTCGCAGATGGGCTACCGCGCCGACCTGGCAGCCAATGGGCTGGAAGCGATCGCCGCCCTCAAGCGTCAGGCTTACGATGTCATCCTGATGGATGTGCAGATGCCCGAGATGGACGGTCTGGAAGCCACCCGCCAGATCCGCGACCTGGGTGCCCAGCTCTACCAGCCGACAATCATCGCCATGACCGCCAACGCTATGCAGGGCGACCGTGAATTGTGCCTGGCCGCCGGCATGGACGACTACGTCAGCAAGCCGATCCGGGTGGAAGAATTGGTGGCCGCGCTGGAAAAAGTTGGGAAGAGGGGGTGATTCGAGAGGCGTGTGCTAAGCCCTACCCAGATTGAGTACCGCGTGGCATCAATCGCGGGATAGGGATTTCTCTCCCCGCCAACCATCCTCCCCACCCGCTCAGTCAGGATAAAGTAGACATCGACCGCCACAACAAGCACAACATCCCCACGTTAAAGGCTGCCAGAGCGTTTAGAGAACCACCTCCGAGCTTCACATCCTCCCTCTTCAAGAGTACCTGCAATCCGCTTGAAATGAGAGATCTTCCACTCATTAAGTATTATAATAATAGACAATAAAGATCGTGTTTTGGAGTTATCTGTAGTCGCACCATGGAGTAAGTGGACAGTAAATTCGGGTTGTGTGATCGGTAATCCGATCCCATCACCCACCGCAGGAGGTGCAGCTTGAAATTCATCACCGCCCTCGTCATCGCCGGATTGATCCTGATAATCTTAATCCTACCGGCAGGCATGCCGTCCCAGGCTCAGGCCTCAACCATCACCTTCGCCGTGATCGGGGATTACGGCCGGAACAACACCCCGGAGCTGAATGTCGCTAACATGGTAACAAGCTGGAACCCGGACTTCATCCTGGCAACCGGCGACGACTATTACTCGGCGGCGGGCGGCAGCGGCACCGGCAAGTATGACCTGTCGACTGGCAAATATTACTGCCGCTTCCTGAAGGATGCCGCCGCGGGGGCCAACTGCGCTGTGTCCGGCATGGACCCGGCCACCAATCGCTTCTTCCCTTCTCTTGGCAACCATGACTACTCGGATACCGGCGGGGTGAGTGTCTACCTGTCGTACTTCACGCTGCCCGGCGCGGGATTCAGCAATAGCTCGGGCAACGAGCGCTATTACGACTTTATCTGGGGGCCGGTGCATTTAGATCCCAGCGGTAATAGCAGCACCTCGGCTCAAGCCGTGTGGCTGCGGGACCGCCTGGCAGCTTCTACCACCCCCTGGCAAGTGGTCTTTCTGCACCACCCACCATATTCCTCCGGGAATCACGGCTCTGCCAAAACGATGCAGTGGCCCTTTGCCGATTGGGGCGCAGATGTGGTCCTGTCCGGTCACGATCACGACTATGAGCGCATCGTCCGGGATGGGATTGTGTATTTCGTAGACGGCACAGGCGGAGCCAGC
>JAGDMX010000042.1 GCA_017860725.1 Chloroflexota bacterium
CCAGCTCCACAGCTCGCTCGGCACGCAGGGCGTGGCTCAATTACATGTACGCGTGGCTGATTGGCACGCACAAAACGACTTACTGCTGGAGGCGATTTACCATGCCTCCGCGGCAGCGGACGAAGAACGGATTGAGCGCTTCATTGAGCAGATCTATAGGGAATTGGTGAGCCGCGGGGAGCAGTCGTGGCTGCGCTCCTGGACGAATAAGGTCAGCAGAGAACAAGTATATTGCCGGCCCTGGTTGTGCATCTACGAGGCTTACAGTCACGCCTGGTTTGGGGAACTGGACGAAGCTGAACGATTGTTGGAGCAGGCAGAGAAGCAAATTCGATCTGAGCCATCGATCCAGGAGGTGCAATCCATGCAGGGGCACCTGTACTACATCAAGAGCCGGGTGATTGCGATGCGCGGCGACTTGCCTCGAGCAATTGAGCTGTGCCTGGAGGCGCGTCAATATATCCCTGACAACAACCTAGCTCTGCAATTCGACTCGCAGATCACGCTTGGCTATGAATATTACTTGCTTGGCGATTTTGACCACGCCGGCCAGACCTTGAATGAAATGATCCGATCCGGCATGGCCGCCGGAGCAGTGCTGAACACCGTGGCAGCAGCTTGCCTGATGGCGAGGTTGTATGCCGTCCAGGGCCGGCTGCGCCAATCATATGAGATGTACCGGCTGGCCGAACAGACGATCCCACAGAAAGGTGGAGAGCATCGCGGCGCCAGGGCGCTGGTAGAAGTCGGTCTGGCGGATGTGTACTACGAATGGAACGACCTGGGTGCTGCTCTGGCTCACCTGGAGCAGGGATTGGACCTGATGCCCTGGTGGGGAAAAGCGGACGATTTTGCCCTGACCTATCTCACATTGGGACGCATTCGCCTGGCACAGGCGAACCTGAGCGGGGCGCTCGAAGCCGTCGAAATAGCAAACCAGGCCATCCAGACCAACGGTGTTTTCTGCGAAGCTACCCGTGCCGTCGAGCTTGCCCGGGTCAAGCTGTGGCTGGCTCGAGGCGATTTAGCGGCCGCCAACCGCTGGGCTGCCTCCCAGAAAGAGCGCTTAAGATCGGACGGTCAATTTGGGTTTGACAATGAGCTGGCGCACATAGCGCTGGCGCGGGTTTACCTGGCGCAAGCGAGACCCACCAAAGCCAGCGCTTTACTGGCGCAGTTGGAAGCGCAAGCCCGCTCAGCCGGCAGGATGGGCCGGGCCCTGGAGATCACGCTGCTGCAGGCGCTGGCTCTGAAAGGGTCGGGCGATTCCAAAGGAGCGCATCTGGCGCTCATTACATGCCTGAAGCAGGCTGAGCCCGAGGGGTACGTCCGCATCTTCCTGGACGAAGGGCGACCGGTGCAGACACTGCTTGTTGAGTGGCTTGTCCACAGTGATGGCGGCTCGTTGCGCGATTTCGCCGGTCACTTGCTCTCACAATTCGAGACTACGCCGCAGGTGAGCGTGGCGCTGCAGGCAAAAGCCTCCCCAATCGGTGACGCCGCGGCAAGCACGGGACAGGTCCTGATCGAGCCATTGAGCCAACGCGAGCTGGAAGTCCTCCATATTCTGGCAACCGGCAGGACTAACCAGGAGATCGCCCGGCAGCTCGTCGTCTCCCCGGGGACCATCAAAGCCCATACCGCCAGCATCTATCGCAAGCTGGACGTCGCCAACCGCACCGAGGCGGTGGCGCGCGCCCGGAAGCTCGGCATCCTGCCCTAACCCCGCAATAACCTTAGAAAAATTTTATTGTCATTGCGAGGAGCGCTGTTTGCGACGAAGCAATTACCTCCGCTACCCGTGAGATTGCTTCGGGCTGGAAAGTGCATCCAGCCCTCGCAAGGACATTAACACGCTGAGCATGTCTTGGCGAGTAATCCCAAAGCGTAAGCGTAGGGTATCCCGGTAAACCTCAGAAAAAATAAACTCTGAATATCCCTTTTGGCAGATGCGGGCTGCCTGGCGGCGCGCTAAACTAAAGCTAAACAAGTATCGGGAGGCAGTTATGCCAGAGTATTACGAGATTAAGATCAAAGGCTGTCTGGATCCACGCTGGTCGGATTGGTTCGCTGGCATGCAGTTGACTTATAGTCCGGAAGGGGATGAAACCTTACTCGCCGGAACCCTGCCAGACCAGGCGGCGCTGCACGGTTTGCTTGAGCGCATCCGGGACCTCAACCTGACCCTGGTATCGGTCACCCGCAGGGAACAGGATTCCGGATAACCCGATCCGCCAAGATGCAAGCACGGAACAAGAAAGATGCAAGCGATCCGATGAAGCCACAAATTTCTCGCACTGAATCCCAAGCAGCGGAACTCGCTCCAGAACGAGGGCGGTTGAATTCCTTAAAAGTCATCCTGGTGTTATCCACGATCATGGCGCTTCAAATGACCAGCTTCGTCATGATCGTGCCCCTGTTCGCAAGACGGTTCAACGAATTCGGCACGGGAGTAGCAGCCCTGGGTCTCAGCGCCATGGCGTATGCCCTGGTGAGCACTGTAACAGCGCCTTTCATGGGCGCGCTGGCAGACCGGTTTGGCAGGCGACCGCTGGTTTTGGGATCGTTGGCCGGCTACGTCGCGGCTTTTTGTGGCTACCTGCTGGCTCCAACGGCGGGCGTTTTGATTGTGCTGCGCGGCATCACCGGAGCCTTCACCGCCGCATTAATCCCGGCGGTCACCGGGCTGGCAAGTGACCTGGCCCCGGACGATCGTCGGGCGCAGTGGATTGGTTTTGTGAACGGAGGCGCCTCGTTTGGATGGATTGCAGGGCCGATCGCCGGTGGCATGATTTACGACCGCTGGGGGTACAGCGCAGCCCTGATCGTCTCGATCGTGATAGCCGGTGTAACTTTTCTCGTCGCGCTGCTGGCGGTCCCCGAAAGCCGCCTCGTAAACGAACGCACTTCTCCGGCTGCAGCACGACACCCGAGCCGTGGGTGGCGTAAGAGCCTCCAGGGTTCCCTGGCCAACCTGCGCAGCAGCCTGCCTAATTCAATGCCAACTTTTTTCGCTCTGCTGTTCATCTGCTTTGCGGTATTGTTCGCCTGGGCTTTTATGGAACCGGAATTCATGTTTTATGCCTACAACGATCTCGACTGGTCTTCTTCCATGCTTGGCCTGGTGATGAGTACCTTTGGGGTGGCGATGATGCTGGGAGAATTCGGGTTTGGGCGCCTGAGCGACCGCGTGGGGAGGAAGCCGATCATCCTTATCGGCCTGGTGCTGTTCTCGGCGCAGTTCCTCGGCCTGGCGTTTTTCAGCAACTACCTGCTGATTGCGGCGACTTTCACCATCGCCGGGCTGGGCAATGCCTTATTTGACCCGGCGTTAACCGCTTCGATTCTCGATATCTCTCCAGCGGAACACCGGGCGCGGATGCTGGGCATCAAGTACACGGCCGGATCGATCGGCAATATCCTCGGGCCGGCGCTGGTGGTGCTGGTGACTTCATCCGTGAGCGAAAACGGTATCTTCTTGATGGCCTTTGGCGTGGTGCTGCTGGCCATCCTGGTCGGATTGACCATCAAGATCGATGTGCAGCCATCTGAAAGTGAAGCAGAACAGGCTGTTGTCAGTATGGAATCGTCAATATCTCATAAGTCGCTATTTTCTGGAGATACATGATGACACACATGAAAATTCGTGACGTGTCCCTGTTCGTGAAAGTCATGGGACAGGGGTATCCGCTGGTGTTGATGCATGGCGGACCCAGCCTGGACCACACGACCCTGCTGCCGCTGGAACCCTTAGCGGATCAATTCACCCTGGTCTTCTACGATCACCGCTGCAACGGTCGCTCGGAGGGTGCGGAAGTTTCATCCATGACGTTCGAGAACCTGACTGCCGATGCTGATGCCTTGCGCCAGGCGCTGGGCTTCGATCAATGGGCAGTGCTCGGCCATTCCTTTGGCGGCAACGTGGCTTTGGAGTATGCCCTGCGCTATCCAGGGAGTCTCTCGCGCCTGGTCTTGATGAACACCGGCGGCGACCAGTGGTGGGTAAATCACAACGCCTCGGAGATCCTGGCGAAGCGTGGCTACAACGCTGCCACCGTGGAAGTAGCCCGCCGTTTTTATAACGGGCAGGTGACGCCTGATGAATACCTTCCTACCGTCATGAAGTTAATCGGGGCTTACTCGTACCACTCCAGTATTTGGTATCACCCCAGCCTGATGACTCTTGCCCAAAAAGTGGGTTTAGGCCCGCCTATGAAGCTGCGACCGGAAGCCCTGATCTTCGGTTATGGCCGGCTGCTGCAGGGCTGGACGGTGATGGAGCGGTTGGGCGGGATCGGGACGCCCACCCTGGTGATCGCCGGGCGTTACGACTTTTTGTTCCCGCCTGAGCATCAAGCCATCCTGGCAGATCGGCTGCCCAACGCCCAGCTCGTGCTGGTCGAGCGCGCCGGTCATAATCCGCACATGGAGCAACCGGATCAGGTGCTTCCCGTGATCAGGCGATTTTTGACCCAGTGAAACCAACCACTCGAATATCAAAATCACATGTAAGGAGATTAACATGAACACCCAAAATAAAGCACCCGCAGAGAAGACATATCCTTGTGAAACCTGCCAGATGCGGAAAAAGTCTGAAGCCAACCCTAAAACCTTGATGGCGCGGCTGTGGCGCTGGCACACCGGCTGGTGCCCCGGCTGGAAAGCCTACCAGGCGCATCTGGCGGAACAGGCGCAATCATAGGGAGTAACATGAATATTCACAAGAATCACTATCAAGTGGCAATAGAGCCGCACCAGAAAGAAGGTAAGTCAGAATCATGATTTGGGCTGGCCTAATTAATTCGTCGGGTAGATAAAAAAAGACCGTAAGCTGTATTTCAAAATACCCATTGTTGGAGAGCAGAAAGCGACAAACATGCAAATTCGAGATGTGTCTCTATTCGTGAAAGTCATAGGGCAGGGATATCCGCTGGTTCTCATGCACGGCGGTCCCAGCCAGGATTACACGTCCCTGCTGGCATTACAGCCCTTATCGGAGCAATTCACCCTGGTCTTCTATGACCATCGCTGCAACGGCCGCTCGGACGGGGCAGACATTGCCTCCATGACCTGGGAAAACCTTACCGCGGATGCAGATGCTCTGCGCCAGGCACTTGGCTTTGATGAGTGGGCTGTGCTCGGGCACTCCTTTGGCGGCAATGTAGCGCTGGAGTACGCCCTCCGCTATCCAGGGAGTCTCTCACACCTGATCTTGATGGATACCGGCGGCGACCAACAGTGGGTGATTCGGAATGCTCCGGAGATCTTGGCCAAGCGCGGCTACCGCGCCAGCGCGGTGGATGCGGCCCGTCGTTTTTATAGCGGTCAAGTGACACCCGGCGAATACTTTCCAACCGTAATGAGGTTTGCCGGAGCCTATTTCTATCACTTCAATTTGCTGGGGGCAGCCAAAGAGATGATCTTCGGACCTCGTGCTAAGTATCGACCTGAAGCCCTCATCTATGGCTGCAACGAGCTGCTCCCGGGTTGGACGGTGATGGACCGGCTGAGAGAAATCCAGGCGCCGACCCTAGTACTAGCCGGACGCCACGACTTCCTGTTTCCACCGGAACATCAAGCCATCCTTGCGGATCGACTACCGAACGCAGAGCTCGTGCTTATCGAGCGCGCCGGTCATAACCCGCATATGGAGCAACCGGCTGACGTGATTGAGGCTATCAAACGCTTTCTGTTTTCAACGAATTCAGAGAGCGCCAGAGCAGGAACTAGAAAGTCATGAACATAAAAAAACTCCTTTTCCCAGCGTTGCTCGTAGGCGCAGTCCTGGCGCTCATCCATCGGCTTTTCGCGAAACCCGCTGCGACGACACCGGTCTCTATGGATGCCTCTTATGATGCGATCGACGCCTACATCGCAGAACAATTGCGCCGGCTGAACATTCCCGGCGCTTGCCTGGCGATCGTCGAGGGTGACCGGATGGTGCACCTGCGCGGCTTTGGTAAAGCCCGCCCCGGCGGCGAGGTGCCCGGCCCGCAGACGCCATTCTTCATCGGCTCGCTGACCAAATCCTTCACCGCGTTGGCAGTAATGCAATTGGTCGAAGCCGGTAAAGTCGAGCTAGATGCCCCGGTGAAGCGCTACCTTCCCTGGTTCCGGGTGGCGGACCCGCAGGCGTCCGCCCGGATAACAGTGCGTCACCTGCTTAATCAAACCAGCGGCCTGCCGGTGTGGCGCGGGCTGGCCGACCTCGGCAATTTCGACCGCCGTCTAGATACTGCGGAGCGCCAGGTGCGGGCGTTTTCGAATCTCAAGCTCTCCCACCCGGTTGGGTCAAAATTCGAATATACCAACTCGAATTACAACGTGCTGGGGCTGATCGTCGAGGCTGCCAGCGGCGAAATGTACGCCGACTATATACAAAACCACGTCTTCAATCCCCTGGAGATGCGCCGCAGTTACAGCTCCAAGGTTGCCGCGCGGCAGTATGGCCTGGCAGTGGGTCACCGCTACTGGTTTGGTCACCCAGTCCCGGACCCCAACCTCGACATACCGCTGAGCTCCCTTGCATCCGGCCAGCTGATCTCCAGCGCCGAAGATATGGCGCATTACTTGATCGCCAACCTCAACGGGGGTCGCTACAACGGCGCGCAAATCCTCTCGGAAGCCGGCCTTGCCGAGATGCACCGCGGGGCGGTGGAATGGCGAGAGATGGGCAATTTGATCGGCCACTACGGCATGGGCTGGATCAGCCAGGGAACCGGCGAGACCAGGATCGTTTCGCACAGCGGAATCGTCCCCGATTTTAGCGCCTTTATGGCCCTGGTGCCTGGACAAAAGAAAGGCATTGTCCTGCTCATAAATGCCAACCACGCCATGATGAAAATAACTTTTGATGAGGTAGGGATAAATGCAGCACGGCTACTCGCTGGGGAGAGCCACCCGTCAACGCGTTCGGGGATCGCCATCTGGGTGATGCGCGCCATGCTGCTCATCCCACTCATCCAGATCGCCGGGGTCGCCGCCACGTTGAGGCGGTTGAGAGGCTGGCGTGCCGATCCAGAGACGCGCCCGAGCAGCGGGCGAATGTGGCGGCAGCACATCCTGCTTCCGCTGATCCCCAACCTGCTGACGGCTCTCACACTGGTGCCCGTGCTGGGCAAGATGGGCGGCTTTATCAGGCTCTTCATGCCCGACTTTTCCTGGATTGCCTTGATTTGTGGCAGTTTTGCCGGGATATGGTCTTTCCTGCGTACCGGGTTGATTCTGAGAACCCTGCGCAAGCCGCGCGCCTGAAGTATCCAGACGGAGGCAGCAACCTATGACTATGAATAGATTACCCTATCAAATCGTTGAACTCCCAGCGGGGCGCCGAATATGGGTGAACACCCTCGACCTGTCCTGGCCAGCCCATACCATGTACGGTTTGCTGGAAGTGGACGTGACGGTCGCTCGGAAGCTGATCGCCGAGCACGAAGCGCGCACTGGCGAGACACTGTCCTTTGCCGGCTTTTTAACCTTCTGCCTGGCCCGCGCGGTGGACGAGGACAAGACGATCCAGGCTTACCGCAAGGGCGACAGGCAACTCATCCTGTTTGACGACGTGAACGTTGGGTTAATGGTCGAACGGAAGCTTGGCGAGAAGCGCGCCCTGATGGGGCATGTCGTCCAGGCCGCCAACCGCAAGACGTATCGGGAAATCCACGACGAGATCCGCAGGGTACAGTCTGAACCCGTGCCGCCTGGAAGAGGGATGGCATCCTGGTTTCGTTCTGCCATGCTGTTGCCGTGGCCATTGTCCAGGCTGGTTATCGCTTTGCTCCGCCTAAACGGCCGCCGGGATCCGACCATCGCCGTGTCCATGGGAGGCACAGTCGCCCTTACGTCGGTTGGGATGTTCGGCGGGAGCCATAGCGGCTGGGGGCTAAGTCCCACACTCCACCCGCTCGGCCTGGTGGTGGGAGGCATTGCTTGGAAGCCGGCCGTCGTCGAAGGACGGATTGAGCCGCGTGAGATCCTCAATCTGACGGTATCGTTTGACCACGACATCGTCGACGGGGCTCCGGCGACCCGCTTTGTGCGCCGTCTGGTAGAGCTAATTGAGAGTGGGGCAGGGCTGGTTGAGCCGGATGACCGGCGAGTGACGATCTCTGACTGAAAGGAGCATCGGTTCTATGGCTGAGCTGATAAGCATCCAGGACGCTCAATATGCGTTGGATATCGTGAAGGCGATCTGCACACAGGTTGGGCCCGGCTTGCCGGGTAGTCCCCAGGAATGGGAACGGGCTGCGATGATCAAAAAGGAATTGGAATCGCACCTGGGCGTTGAAAATGTCGCCAGTGAGGCATTTACCCTTGTGCCGTGGGCTTTCCAGGGCGTGCTGCGCATCAGCGCCCTCTTCACGCTCATTGCCACCCTGCTGAATATTTCCATGGGGCGCATCGCCGATCTCCCAGGCTGGCTGACCGCCTTGACCTCCCTGGCCTGCGCAACTCTCTCAGTACTGCCGCTGTTCTTCGAGACCATCCGGTATCAGGAGTTCATCGATCCGCTTTTCAAGAAGAAGCAATCGGTGAATGTGATTGGCAGGCTACGCAGGTCCGGGACCGAAAACGTGAAGCGAGTGCTCATCATCAGCGGTCACCACGACAGCGCGCTGGAATTTACCTGGCTGCGCCTGCTTCACAGCGCGATTCGATGGGGCAGTCCAGATGGTCGTCCGAACAGCGCTCGCCAAAATGGCTGGATTCTCTTTCTAGGGTATGTTTTTCTGGTTCTGACTGTGACCATGTTCCTTGGGCCTGTATTCATGCTGGTGATGAGTATCATTCAGCTGGCGGGTATCATCGCAGGCAATTCCGGGATCGTTCACATCGGGACGCTGGGGTGGGTCTGGCTGGCTTATCCGATTGTGCCGTCCATTCTCTTTGGAGTGTTCTATATCCGCGGAGAGAAGAATGGTGGCAATGTGCCAGGCGCGGCTGATAATCTTTCAGCGAGCGCCTTGGTGGTGGCAATGTGCAGGTTCCTGGTGCAAAACCCCGCCTGCATCCCCGCCGACACGGAAATCCGCTTCATATCCTTCGGTAGCGAGGAGGCCGGAATTCGGGGCTCACGGCGGTACGTGGAGCGCCACCTGGACGAGCTGAAACGCCTGGACGCCCGGCTGCTCAATTACGAAGTGGTCGCACACCCGCAAATTGACATCCTGGGCACGGATGTGCGCGGTGTGAAAAACTCCCCCGAGATGGTGAACAGCGTGGCTGCGGCGGCCCAGCGCGCCGGCGTGCCTTACACGGTGAAGAATAATCCCACCAGCGGAGGCGGGAGCGATGCTGGCCCCTTCAGCCAGGCCGGGTTGAAGGCTACAACACTGATGCCGATCAAAATGCCGCATCAGATGCTGGCTTTCTACCACCAGAAGTGGGATAGGCCGGAGGTTCTGACCTACGAGCCGCTGATAAACGTGCTCAAGCTTACACTCGAATGGATCCGCAACGGCGCGGGTGTTGAAAATTGATCAAATGCTGAAAGGAGAGCATACGATGGATGACAAGGAAAGAATCGCGGGTATTCTCAATGGATACCGCGGCGAGATCATGGCCAAATGCCCCAAGTCCCTGGCGATCTGGCACAAAAATCGCTCGGTGATGCCGGCAGGTGTCGGCAGCGTTTTCCGGTTGTCCGATCCTTTCCCGATGGTCATCCAGCGGGCCAGAGGAGCCCGTATATGGGACGCAGACGACAATGAGTACCTGGATTGCATGCTCGGTTTCTCAGTGATGATTCTGGGCAACTCGCCGGAGGAGGTTGAAGCCGCGATCCGGGAGGCAATGCCGCGTGGGACTCACTACGGACAATGCCACGAACACGAGTACGAGTTTGCCAGGCTGTTTTGCGACATGGTACCAGGCGTCGACAAGGTGACTTTCTGCAACTCGGGAACCGAGGCGACAATGTACGCGCTGCGGCTGGCGCGTGCCACAACCGGGCGACCCCTGGTGGCGAAATTCGAGGGCGGCTATCACGGGGCCCACGATCTGCTGGCGGTCAGCTACGGCCGGCCGCGTCCGGGGCTGGATCTGAGCGGAGCGATCGATGATCCCGCAGCCATCCCCGAGAGTCATGGTCTGGCTGAGGGCGCCTGGCAGGGCACCATCGTATTGCCTTTCAATCACCCGGCAGCCTTCGATAAGATCCTGCGCCATGCCGACCGGCTGGCTGCGGTGATTATCGAGCCTGCCCAGGGCGCGGCTGGTGCAATCCCGGCGGATCGGGATTTCCTGGCAGAGCTACGCCGGATCACACACCAGATTGGAGCCTTCCTGATCTTTGACGAAGTGATTACCGGCTTCCGCCTGGCTCCCGGCGGGGCTCAAGAATTCTATGGCATCATCCCTGAGGTGAGCGCTTTCGGCAAGGTGGCCGGGGGCGGTTTACCCTTCGGGGCGGTGGGTGGAACTGCCGATGCCATGCGTTTGATGGAATACGATCTTGAACCAGAGCGGTCGATCCTCATGGCAGGGACGTTCAATGGGAATCCAATGGTCACGGCGGCTGGCATGGCTGTCTTGAATCGATTGAGCAGTGATCCAGGCCTGTATGCACGCTTGAACGCCATGGGAGATCGCTTCTGGGTGGAAATCAACCAGTTTGCCCAGGAAGGCAACTACCCGGCGATCGCAACAGGGGTTGGCTCGATGTTCGCCATGCACACGTTGCCTGGACCGGTCAAAAGCGTCCGGGACCTGCGGGCCGGGAACGGGGCTGCCAGCGCAGGCCTGAGGTTGCTTTTTCGCAAGAACGGACTGCATATCACACCCAGCCATGGCTTTATGAGCACGGCGCACACAGACGAGGACATCACCCGGCTGATCGAGATTTATAAAGCCGCAATGAAGGAACTGAGAACGCAGGCAATATGGTGAGACAAGGCAGTGTGAATATGAATGGTATAAACAATCCTTATCATGTGGTTGATCTGCCTCCTGAGCGCCGCGGGATGGCCGCCTTCCAGTCAGCCGGGCCGTCTTAGAGGCAACAACGCTGCTTGATTTTAAGGTGCAGCAGATGGTGGCTTACTATCACCAGGAGTGTCATACCCCGGAAATCCTGACTATTGAGCCGCTATTAAATGTGCTGAAGCTCACCATCGAGTGGGTAAAGAATGGTGGGGAGTAGGCAAAATAATCCGTATAGCTCGGCGTGGTTCGGCATCGGGCGAGTTTTCGTCCAGGTAGCCAGCTAACCCTATACGCCCTTTTTCCCAAACTGCCTGTTGCATTTCCACAGCGGACTACTATACTATGATTATCTATTGCCGATCAGTCATCCGTGGACAGTCCGGAACAGGTGGTTGCCATGAACAACCCATACTCGCTCAGCAAACGTGAGTTAGAAATCGCCAGGCTGCTGGTGCAGGGTAAAAGCAATAAGGAGATTGCCCACATCCTGGGTATCACCGAGCACACCGTTGAGTACCACCTGAGTAATATTTACCGCAAGCTGGGGGTCAGGTCGCGATCGGAGGCGATTCCGAAACTGGAGAAAGTCCTAGGTGAATCTTGGGGAAACCTGGGGGAATCCACAGTTGAAAATGGTAGCGATAAACAGGATAATACGTACGAAGCAAACGGCGGTTTACCAGGCTATCGGAAAATTGGCGAGTACTTTATCCGCTACAAGCTGGTCGTCATCGTCGCATTACTGCTGGCCGCCATCGTGTTTACCTTGTTTTCAGTACCGGAGCCGTGGAGCCGGTACGAGAGAGAGTGCGAGGACCCGGATATGCACACCGTAGGACAGACCATGATACGCTCTTACGCTTCCGGCGCGGAAGTGCACGGACAGTTTGGCACGGAGAATA
>JAGDMX010000286.1 GCA_017860725.1 Chloroflexota bacterium
GATGGAAACCCAATCAATACGATGGAAGATTTGATTGCCTACCTGGCGAGCAGCACGACTATCGGCCAGAAGCTCAACCTGACGGTGCTGCGGAACGGCAAGGAAACCACGGTGGAGCTGACCCTGGCCGCCCGGCCGGCGAACAGCGCTAACGTGACACCCGAGCAGAACAACCAGACGCCGAATGGTAATTCGGGGCCGAACAACCAGTTGCCGAATAACCAATTGCCGAACAATCAGGCACCCAACAACCAGCAACCCAACAGCGGTAGCGCTTACCTGGGTGTCGCCGGGCTAACGGTGACACCCGACATCGCCAGTGCGATGAATCTGGGGTCGAACCAGACCGGCGTGGTGGTGATCGAAGTTGACCCGAACAGCGCGGCGGCGAAGGCCGGGCTGCAAGTGGGGAGCACACCTTACACGATCCAAGGCCAGAGCGTAATGATCGGCGGGGATGTCATCACGGCGATAGACGGGGCGGCGGTCAATACGATCCAAGATTTGCGCAGCCTCCTGGCGCAAGACACTCCCGGGCAGCAGATCAGCTTGAGCGTGCTCAGGAATGGGAATCCGATGACGCTGACGGCGACGTTGGGGCAGAGACAGTGAACGGTGGACGGTGACTGTGATAAAAAGCCTGCCTGCCAGGCAGGTCGGAAACATGGTTTATTGTTTTTGGTTGACAAAAAACTGGCGGAAATTATCCGCCAGTTTTTTTGTTCGTATATATATTAATACAAGATTGATTTAATAGTATAATGGTCTTATTTATCGGATTAGGTTGGCAATAACCAGATTCTTAAGAGGGAGCGATCAATGAAGAAAGTGATCTCGAATTACCCATTGGTGTCATTTTTTACGATGGCGTTCGTGTTCTCATGGATAGCCGTCACTCCACTTCTACTCAATCCCGCGTTTCCGATCGAGCCATTTCAAATCCTGGGCGCGCTTGCGGGCCCGACGCTAGCAGCAGTCATCGTCATCGCAGTCACCGATGGAAAAGCCGGACTGGGGACATTCTTCAAACGCTATGTCCAGTGGCGGGCGGGGATATTTTGGTGGTTCTTTGTGCTGTTCGGATATCTGATCGCGCTCAACATCGTCGCAACCGTGATCCTCGGCCCGGCTGTTCTGAGCGAGTTTGTGAAGAATATCGGCCTAGTCCTGAGCACATACCTGATCACGCTGGTTGCAGGGATTATCCTCGGCCCTCTGTGGGAAGAACCTGGCTGGCGAGGGTTTGCTCTGCCGCGCCTACAGGCGCAGTTCAGCCCATTGCTCGGGACAGTCATCCTTGGGATATTGTGGGCTTTATGGCACCTACCGGGCTATCTGGGCGGGTGGATGCAGGCGGGATTCCTGGCGCTGATTGTAGCCAGCGTGGGGTTTTCCATCGTCATGACGTGGGTCTATAACAACACACGCGGCAGCATATTGCTGATGATTCTGCTGCATTCGTCGAGCAATGCGGCAATTTCAATTGGCAGCAAGGTGCTGCCGGGGGATTTATCACCCAGCCTGAATGCCCTGGTAAGCGGCGGCTGGATCCCGGCAATTACTTCGACGATCCTGGCGTTGGGGGTGATTTTGATTACACGAGGGAGGTTGTCTTATAAGGGCCAAGCGAGCGAGAGGGTGGAAGCTGCACAGCAAGCCCAGGTGGCGAACGATTGAGGAGGAGGAAGCGGGGAATAGTGAACGGTGGACGGTGAACTGTGATAAGAAACCTGCCCTGCCTGGCAGGTAGGAAACCTGGTCTAAAGTAAGTGGCAGATATAAAACTGGCGGAAATTATCCGCCAGTTTTTTCTATTCGTGCAAATTTAAGGGGAAGATCATCAAAACGGCAAAAACCATAGCGAATAATTGGATTTGTGAAATCGATCGCTAAAAAATAATGAAGACTGATGAAAACTAAGATAAACTTAAGAAAGTCCCACTATTCGTTACAGGATCCAGAAGGAAGATGTACGAAGAATACAAAATTGAAGAGCTGGCGCCCTGGCTGGTAATCATCATCACATTGATTGGCGGTGTGCTGCGAGTTTTTGCACTCGGCAATAAAGGGATGTGGCTGGACGAAACGTTTAGCGTGTGGCTGGCCAACCACAGTGTTGCCGATATACTGCAATGGACTGCCACGCTTGACCAACACCCACCGCTTTATTATCTACTGCTCCATTATTGGATCGCTCTCAGGGGGAATACGCCCTATAATGCCCGCTTGCTTTCGGTACTATTCGGCGCAGGCACAATCCCGGTGATTTACCTGATCGGCAAACGCATATCTGGCGTCGTGGTGGGATTGGCGGCAGCAGTGTTCCTGGCTCTTTCGCCTTTCAACATCTTCTACGCCCAGGAAACGCGCATGTACACCTTTCTGATGTTCAATGCAGCCGTGGCGATTTATGCACTGGTCAGATTGCTTACGGATTCGCGCTCCGTCAGGCCTATCGGCAGCCAATTTCGGGAATATCTGCATGCCTGGCGCAGCTCTGGGCCGGTTGAGCCAGACATCAAAGGAGATTTCAGCTATAAGGATAGAACTCACAATCAAAGCGGATGGAGAGCCTGGTTCTACCGCCATCGTTGGTTACCTATCCAGAGCATTGAGACTGACCTGGCCTGGGTTGTATTTATCGTATTCTCGGCTGCGACCATGCTCAGCCATAACACGGCTGTCTTTTTCCCTTTAGCCACCAATATCTTCGTTCTGGGTCTGATGCTTTTTCAAAGGATAAAGAAATCAGAATCCCCACCCGCCTTCCAGGCGCCGTCTTTTGGGAACTGGGTGAAGTCTCAGATTGGCATACTCCTACTATGGAGTCCATGGATATTTGCCTTTATCCAGCAAGCCAGCCGGGTCGATCAGGAGTTTTGGCTTCCGAAACCAAGTTGGGACACGGTAGCCTGGACGCTGCGATCCTTATTGAATGCATCTGCGCCAGGTCAAGCCAACCAGGTCATTATGATGTGGATCCTGTGCGGGGTGCTTTGTTTAGGGCTGGCGTATTACCGGAAAAAACTTTCGATATTCATATTCCTGGCGACCCTGTTTGCCATCCCCTTCCTGGGTGAGCTGATCGTGAGCATCCGCCGGCCAATTTTTATCGATCGAACTCTGATCTGGATCACGATACCAATGTTCCTACTACTGGCAGCTGGTATCGCTCATTTAAGAATTAATTTACTAATGATCATAGTGCTGGGGATTTTAGGTACAAACTACCTGTTTTCTACCGGCGATTATTATCGGTTCTTTCAGAAAGAGGATTGGAGCACTGCCGCCGGTTATGTCGCAAATTTCGCTCAAAAGGATGATTTGGTCCTTTTCAACTCCAACTTTGTAGAAATTCCGTTCAACTATTATTTTAAAAAATATGAAGACATGTATTCTATCCAGGTAGAGAAACATGGGGTTCCTCTGGATCTGTTCGATAGTCGGATCCTGGAACCAAAGATGACGACGAACGATATACCCGAGTTAATTTCATTGTTGAGAGGGCGGAAGAGAGTCTGGCTGGTGTACAGCCATAACTCGTATACGGATCCAATGGAGCTAATCCCACAAACGCTTACATCGCAGATGAAATTAATCCGGAAGCGCGATTTTTATGGGGGGCAAGTTCAATTATATGGAACTCCTTGAGGCTGATTTCTATGTTGCTCATTTTCAATGGGACTGGACACCAAAGTCTGGTCGCTGGTGACACCTCCGGACGACTATTAGATGATCGTCGAGAAACCCTACGTCGGCTTACAGCACTGCATCCAGGTGATTTGGGGCACCCGCGATACGAACTATCTCGCGACGTACCCGAACTTTAGACTGCGCGATGGCGTGGACGAATTCGTGATCGTCTACGGCGTCAACCACCAGACGACAGGCAAGGTCACCTGCACCAGCTTCAGTATCTATGCCGACAAGGACCGCTGGTTCGGCCTGCAGGATGGAACCACGAACAGCACCAACTATGATGGAACGGGTAACCCTGGCGACAGTGCCCGGAAGTACCTGTGCCCTGACGATACGAACAAATGCGATCCGGACGTGCAGTAAAGGTAGTCGAGGCCTGCAGCCTGTTAATCCGATTGTTTTGGCTTATACTTCAGTCGATTAGGCGCCAGGTCTAACATAACAACTGGTACAATCATTGGGTGCAGGTCACCTATATCCGCTTGATTATGAGCCAGTATAGCTGGATTAGGCAAGGTTGGTCCGCGCAACCCGTGCAGCCTCCTGGCCCAGGTAGAGGCACTGGCCGAACTGGCCCAGCCGTAATAGGATAAAAGGAGGAAAGCAATACTATGACCACCCTCTTCACTATCAACCTAACAATCAACATGCCCGACGGTGGCCGGCTAGCCCGGCAGCTGCTCAACATGTACTTCGCCGACATGCCTGTGGACATCCAAGAGACCGCTTACAATCTGTGCGACGCCAACGAAGCTGTACAAGCACGGAAGTTCGCCCAGCTGACACTGAAGCGGGCCGACGCATGGTCCAGTCAGGAGCACAGTCTGAAGATTTT
>JAGDMX010000287.1 GCA_017860725.1 Chloroflexota bacterium
CTGCACGATCTGTGGGGCAAACGTCTGGGCCAACCTGTATATCGCCTGCTGGGCTTGAACCCTGCACACATCCCCGAGACCTCCTTCACCATCGCCATCGACACTCCGGAAGAGATGGCCCGGCGCGCTGCTGAGTCGGGCTGGCCAGTTCTAAAGATCAAGCTGGGCAGTCCGGACGACCTGGCACGTGTGGCGGCTATTCGCCAGGCCAGCCCAGCCCGCTTGCGCGTCGATGCTAACGCCGGATGGGATCGTGATCAGGCAGCCGAATTGATCCCCAAGTTAATGGATTTTGATATCGAACTAGTAGAGCAGCCACTGCCGAAAGGAGACATTGAAGGACTGCGCTGGCTGCGCGCCCGCAACTACGGCGTCCCCATCCTGGCGGACGAGAGTATCAAAACCGCCCGCGATGTTGCTCTGCATGCCGGTGCTGTAGATGGAGTGGTAGTGAAGCTAATGAAGAGCGGCGGCATTCGTGAAGCTCTACGCGCCATCCATACAGCTCGTGCCTTGGACATGCAAGTCATGATCGGCTGCATGGTCGAGACCTCATTGGGTGTGACCGCAGCCGCACATCTAGCCATGTTGTGTGACTATGTGGACCTGGACGGCCCGCTGCTGATTCGCAACGACCCCTTCCAGGGCTTGTGCTATTCCGGGGCACGCATCGAGTTGAATGATCAACCCGGACTGGGTGTTTCAAGACTGGTGGAATCGTCGTAAAATAAGATTGGTATGTAAGAATGTTTAAGCCCATCAATTACCTTTCCCAAATTACGATACTCGCCCAAAAAAAGAAGCCCCCAAAGGGATAAATCCATGATCGACGAAAACGACTTTCCCTATGATTTTCTCGGAAAAATCTTGATCTCCGCGGAGCAAATTGAGCAGCGCGTCTCTGAACTGGCAGAGCGTATTACCAATGACTATCAACAATCTGATAAACTCATGCTGCTTGGTCTGCTGCGTGGCAGCATTGTGCTAATGACGGATTTGATGCGCAAAATCAACCGCCCGCTAACCATCGATTTTATGTCGGTCTCCTCATATGCCGGCAGTGAAACCAGCGGTTTCGTCCGTATTGACTCGGATCATAAGATTCCAATTCAAGGATGGGATGTAATTCTGGTGGATGATATTATCGATACCGGCTTAACCATCCAGACTGTGCGCAAGTTGCTGCTTGACCGCAATCCAAAAAGTCTGCGGATTTGTGCCTTACTTGACAAAGTAGCACGCCACCGGGTTGAGCTAAAGATCGATTACCTGGGGTTTGAGATACCCGATTACTTCGTAGTTGGTTATGGTCTGGATATCGATGAAAAAGGCCGAAACCTGCCTTACATTGCCTCAGTTGACCCGGAAAAATACCGGCGCCAGGGATAATCACTGGAATTACACCACCTTTACAGCACCTGGAATGACTATTACAATAAATCGTTTCTGATATGGAACTTAACCTGACAACTCCCGCCCTGCTCTTCCCGGCCATTTCTTTGCTCCTGTTGGCGTATACCAATCGATTCTTGACTCTGGCGAATCTGATCCGCGAATTGCACGCTCACTACAAATCCAACCCTGATGAGATATTAATGGCGCAAATCCAGAACCTGCGCTACCGAATAATACTGATTCGCAATATGCAGTCTTTTGGTGCAGGCAGCTTTTTCCTGTGTGTACTTTGTATGTTCGTCCTATTTTTTGGACTCGAAGTTGCAGGTAAAGCCATCTTCGGCACCAGCTTGATCCTGTTAATGATCTCACTGGGATTATCCTTACGAGAAATCCAGGTATCTGTTGACGCCCTGAACTACCGTCTGAGTGATCTGGAACACATTAAGTCGCAAAGCGCAAACCATACGATAACCTAAAAATCTGGAGGTAAAAAATGTACGATCGAATTATTCAGCTCTTAGGTGACGATGCTCCTTATCTATTAGAGCACATCAGTCGGACGATTCCGAAAGAGAATCTGCATCTGCCTGGACCGGACTTTATCGACCGGGTCTGGCTTAGCTCCGATCGCAATCTACAAACCATCCGCAGTTTGCAGACGCTCTACGGTACTGGGCGCCTGGCCAACACCGGCTACCTTTCCATCCTGCCGGTTGACCAGGGCATCGAGCACTCGGCTGGGGCTTCCTTTGCCAAAAACCCAGCCTACTTCGACCCGGAAAATATCATTAAGCTGGCGATCGAAGGCGGCTGCAATGCTGTAGCGTCAACTTTCGGCGTGCTGGGTGCGGTAGGACGCAAGTATGCCCACAAAATCCCCTTCCTGGTCAAGATCAACCATAATGAGTTTATGAGCTATCCGAACAGATTTGACCAGATCTTATTCGGCACTATTCGGGAAGCCTGGGATATGGGTGCAGTAGCAGTTGGCGCTACCATTTACTTTGGTTCCGCCGAATCCAGCCGGCAGATTATCGAGATCTCACAGGCTTTCTACATGGCGCACCAGCTCGGTATGGCGACTGTATTGTGGTGTTATACCCGCAACAATGCTTTCAAGCAAGGCGGCGTCGACTACCATGTCTCCGCCGATTTGACTGGCCAGGCCAATCACCTGGGTGTGACTATCGAAGCGGATATCATCAAGCAAAAGTTGCCCGAGAACAACGGAGGCTACAAGGCGCTCAATACCAAAGAAAGTCCTTACGGTAAGCTTGACGAGCGCATGTACACTGAGCTGGCTTCCGATCACCCGATCGACCTGACTCGCTACCAGGTTGCCAATAACTACATGGGACGCGCCAGCCTGATCAACTCCGGTGGCGCATCCACGGGCACTGGCGACCTGGCACAGGCAGTACGCACGGCGGTCATCAACAAGCGCGCCGGTGGTGCCGGCTTGATATCCGGGCGCAAAGCCTTCCAGCGCCCAATGAAAGATGGCGCAGAGCTGCTGAATGCCATACAGGACGTTTACCTGGCTAAAGAAGTTACCATTGCATGATGGCTTTTATATAAATCATAGGGCTGTCCTTTTCTTTCTGGACAGCCCTTGTTTTTCATAAACTACTGTACACGATAGCGTTATTCAAACTGCAGGATCTTTTCGCATTTGATCATCTCGGCTAGCTGCATGGCGTTCTCCTCTGAGAGAAGATTTTCGGGGACATATCCGACCAGCACATTTGGGTTATTAACCAAAGTTGACAATGACCTGCGGATCAGCCCGATCTCTCCGGTTTCAAAAGTCAAGACGAACTTACCATCGAGCAAATCCTCCACCCCAACCACAGTCGCTTCATGCGTCCAGCGTAAAAAGCCACCCCCGGCCTGGTCGGTGGCGAAGTCAAATCCCGGCAGCGATTCGACAATCTGCCAGGGATTAGGCTCTTTGGTTACGATTCCCATCCATAAGATGCTGGCTCCTGTCCTAAAATCTTCTGCTTTTTTAGGGTATTTGAAATATGCCTTATTCGGATCTCCATCCGGCAGGTGTTTCGTCTTTTGGGCCATCCGCAGATAAAAGCGTGGCTTAGCCGTCAACCCAGCCCCAGGAACGACCCCCCTCAGGTGCTGGATGTGCTCGGCAATCTCGTTACATACCGCCCGAGTAACGATTAAATCCAGTGAGTTGCGGTGCTTGGCGCGCCAACCGGTGACATCCTGGCGCTGCCAGATATCCAGGATTTCTCTCCAGCGCCGATCTTCGAAATCCCACCTTTCGGGATTTACCTTCTCCCACTCTTTATCCTGAGTCTTCAACTTTAGGGGAGTGAATTTCTCGATCTCCTGCCACATCCAGGGGGGTAAATCTGGATGGTTGAGGCGCGCCTCCTCTAATTTCTGGATGACTTCCTGATCTGTGTAAGTGTCAACTTTTGACACCTCTTTATCCGTCAGGTAGCCCAGCAGTGCTTTCGGCCGGTTAAAGAACTTTAGCTGCGCGATCTGGCGGTTCAACTCTCCAATTCGCCGGGTATTGGTGGTACTGGCCTTAATACCTTCAAGTTCAGCCACTGCTTCATCGCAAGCTTTGATGATCGAGGCTTCATCCATATTGCGGACGTCGTCCTCCAGGAATTCGCGGATCAACATCGCCAACAAGGTCTTCGGCTCAGCCCATGAACCATGTGCGCTTTTATAGCGCATTCCCGAAAAATGAAAAACCATGTATTTCAGCCAGGGTCGATATAACTCCGGTTGGGTCTCAAAACGATCCTGGATCATCGCTACTAACTGGTTATGGCTAAGCTTATCCAGCTCATTGCGCCGGTCGAGCATCTCCCAGCGAACCAAGGATTCAACAGTCATCTGTCCTTGGGATGTTACCCGGGGAAGTTTATCCTGACGATCATATAATCCCCTGATGTGCTTAACCTCCTCCAGTTCAGCCGAGGCCTCCGTAATCGGGCCGTTCAATTCTGCAGCGCGATCGATCCATTTTTGCCGGCGGGCATCTCTTTCCGGATACCAGTGGACACGTTTTAGCAGAGCCTCTTTCTGCCCTTGACGATCAGCCAGGCGATCGGTCCAATCCGCAATTAACCGGTCGAAATAATAAATGCG
>JAGDMX010000288.1 GCA_017860725.1 Chloroflexota bacterium
ACGATTGTCCTGGGTGGATTCATCTCCGACCGGACCGGGCAACGGAAGGTGTATGTCATCACTGCCGCGGCCTTCACCGGCTTGATCATGTTGATCCCTCGGATCTGGCCAACCTGGCTTGCGTTCCTGCTCTTCAGTGCGCTGCTTGGCCTCGGATTTGGCCTCTACATGACCGTGAGCACTGCCGTAGCCACACTGGTCCTCCCGAAATCGGAGGATAATGCCCGCGATATGGGTATATTTAATATCGCCAATGTCGGCCCGCTGATCATCGCGCCATTCATCTCTGCCATTATCATCTCGACTCTGGGCGGATACCCCACCCTGTTCATCTGGGCAGGCATCCTGGCGACCTTGGGCGGGCTGGCAATCCTGCCGATCAGAAGCGTGAGATAAAAATTACCTCTTAATATTCAATGTCAGTTCGGGATAAGGGAAAAAGGGGTGTTTTGATAAACCCAAAATCCTTTTATCCCGAATTCGCGTTATTCAAGATGTTTATAACTGAAAGGTTGTTTCTCAAGATAGCCATGCGGTGATCCAGGTGACTACCCGGTATAGCTGGCTACTCTGTGGGGAAAATACTGTAACCGATTTTAAGGATATAAATTGACTGATTGGGCAAATTAGATTAAACTCTGTCGGGGGCAAGTATCTAACATGTACGGTTTCAATCAAATACCAGCAACCAGGAGGTAATGATGGCAGATCAGGTAACTCTACGCTGGCCGGTGGACAACCGGATCATCAACCGGCGTTTCGGTGAATTTCCCGAATTATACAAACAGTTTGGCCTGCCCGGGCACGAGGGCATCGATCTCTATGCCGACCATGGCGATAATATCTACGCCGCCGCCGATGGGCGGGTAAGCATGGCGGGTCATCCCAACAAGCACCCTTATGGCATGCATATCCGCGTTAAACACCAGGTGGGTTCGACGGCCTTCGAAACGGTCTACGCCCACCTGTCCCAGATCAATGTGCAGGTAGGGCAGCAGGTTAAAGCCGGTGAAGTCATCGGCCTGGCGGATAACACTGGCAATTCGACCGGCTCGCACCTGCACCTGACACTCAAGATCACCGGCAAGAGCACACCCGGCTATCCGGCTGGGATCGTCGACCCTCTGCCCTATCTCTCCGGTCAGGTCATCGGGCCGCCCAGCCCACCCACACCCACTCCGGACGAGCTCACCGATCTGATCGTTTTCCCGTCCGATAAGCTCGCCTTTTATTCCGGGCCGAGCAAAGACGCGGCGCTGTGGGCTTTCCTTACCGACGGCGAGCCGCTGCGCGTGATGGGCAATGCCGACCAGGCCCGCCAGGCGATTGGGAAATCCGACAGCCTGATCAAGGTCAAGCGCCGGGATGGCAAAGAAGGCTGGGTGGTGGCGCGCTTCGTGCGCACTACCGGTGGCGCCCTGCCTCCCACCGGCCTGGCAGTCGTACCGACCGTGGATGGGCTGAACGTGCGGGCTCGCCCGATGGTTGAAGCCTTCTCGCTGGGCATGGTGACGCCTATGGATACCCTGACGGTGCTGGGCGATGAAAAGGTGGAGCGCCCCAAGATTGGGCAGCAGCTCAACTGGCTGAACGTGAAAACGCCCCAGGGACTCGTCGGCTATGTGGCGGCCTGGTATGTGCGCGCCGCGGATGCGGTCTCCTTTGGTGGACCGGTCATGGCTTTTGCGCCCGGTGGCACAGCCGTAAAGGCGCGTGTAAATACTTACCTGCGCAAGCAGCCCGCCCCACACTCACCCCGCCAGCAGGCCATTCGCAGAGGCGACGAGCTGATTGTAATCAGCGACCCGGACGACCCGCCGGTGCAGATCGGCCAGAAAGGCGATTGGGTCTTTGTGGAGAACTCCAGCGGCGAGCGTGGCTGGGTGCCCTCCGGTGCACTCTATCTGAAGAAATAATCGGCTCCCAGGTTGGATGATTGGAAAGCTCTACGGGTTAGCGCCGAACGGCTGGCGGCCGATTTCGAGGCGTTGAGCCAGATCGGCGCTACCCCGGATGGCGGTGTGCATCGCCCGGCATTCAGCCCGGCTCACCTGGAGGCGCGCCTCTGGCTGGGCGAACGCATCCGGGAAGCCGGGCTGCGATTCCGGATAGATTCGGTCGGCAATCATTCGGCCTTGCTGGCCTGCGGACCCGATCATGCCGCCACCCTGCTGCTTGGCTCGCACCTGGATTCGGTGCCGAATGGCGGGCGTTTCGATGGCGCACTGGGAGTTCTGGCTGCCCTGGAAGTGCTGCGAGTGGTAAAAGAAGCCGGGCTGTCCCTACCGGTCCACCTGGAAGCGATCGATTTTACCGACGAAGAGGGTACTTTAGTCGGCCTGCTGGGTAGCGCCGCCCTGGCGGGTAAGCTCTCCCTGCAGGAATTGCAGGCGCCACGCGGCGGTCGAGCAGAGCTGTTGGCGGGTTTGCAGCGCGCCGGGCTGAGCGAGTCCGGCTTGCCGGGTGCCCGTCGTGATCCTGCCGGACTTGCCGGGTACCTGGAGCTGCACATCGAGCAGGGACCGAGGCTGGTGAACGCTGGCGTCGATATTGGAGTCGTCAGTGCGATCGTCGGCATCTGCTCCTACCGCCTGGATTTTATTGGCCGGGCGGATCATGCCGGCACAACCCCTATGCTGGATCGACGGGACGCCGGCCTGGGCGCCAGCGAATTTATCCTGGCGTCGCGCCGGCTGGTGCTAGATGAATTTCCGGACTGTGCGATCAATGTGGGGGAAGCCCGCTTTGCTCCGGGGGCGTTTAATATCGTCCCCGAGCGCGCCAGCCTGGCGCTCGAGCTGCGCGCCCCGCAAGCCGACACTTTCTCTCGCCTGGAAACGGCATTACTGGACTTGGCAGGGGCTACGGCCGGGAGTCACCGGCTGGGATTGGAGGCGCGCTTCCTGGGTCGCCACCAGCCTTCGCCAATGGGCTCGCTGGCTCAGCAAGCTATCACCCAGGCGGCGGGCGATTTGGGGCTGCGCAGTATGGTGCTGGTATCGGGCGCCGGTCACGATGCCCAGTCCTTGGCCGATTTGTGCCCCACCGGCATGCTCTTCATCCCATCTCAGGCTGGTGCCAGTCACTCCCCGCGTGAGTTTAGCCAGTGGGTGGACTGTCAAAATGGGGCGAATGTGCTATTGCAGTCTGTCCTAAGGATGGCTTATCGGAAATGACCAGCAGAGTTGCTCACCTTCTATTGCAATTTTGCTGAAAATCATTTATAACCATTAACAACAGCATATTTTACCGGCCCGATCGTATCAGGAGGTGTTGCGATGGATATCCGCGTTGGTAAAGTGACTCATTATTACAACCACCTGGGTGTGGCAGTTCTCGAGTTGGACGGCGAGTTAAAACTGGGTGACACCATTCTCTTCTTGGGACACACCACCGAGTTTACTCAGGAAGTTACCTCCATGGAAATTAATCATCACAAAATCCAGTCCGCTGGCCCAGGCATGGAAGCAGCCTTGAAGGTTGATGATGAAGTACGCCGGGGCGACCTGATTTACAAAGTCGTTGAGACTCACAACATTCTCGAAGATCCGGTTAAGTGATGGAAAACCGGCAGCTCTGGGAGCTGATTTACAACACCTGGACAGCGATCGTCGATCAATATGATCCGGTCTTTGATCGCTATCGAGAGCAGAACTGGCTGGATTCATGGTCCTTAGGCTTGCTATTTGCAGCTCTGACTTTCGAGCCAGATGCGATCTCCGCTGCCAGCCTGGCAATGCGCGGTCCTTATACGGCAGATGATGCTTACCGCTCTCGCCTGGCAGCATTGGCTGAGCGGGAATACCTGGCGGAGGCAGTGCCCGGTCAATACCGCATGACCGCACACGGCCGTTCCGAGAGTGACGAAGTCATCCAGGCTGCTTACCAGGTGATGGTCCAGGCCGATCCGCTGCCGGCGAAAGAATCGCGCCGCCTGGGGGAATTGCTCGAAGTTCTGGTCCAGGCCTGCATGCACACCCCCCCACCGCCGGATACCTGGTCGATTGATTTAAGCTATCGGTTGATGCCGACCAGAGATATGCGATTGCCCTATATTGAGCAAGCCATTTCCTGCTTGAACGGTTATCGCGATGATGCTCACCTGGCTGCCTGGCGTCCAACCGGCATCAGCCCCACGGCGTTGGAGTCCTTGACGTTGCTGTGGCGCGGCCAGGCTGCCAGCTTGAGTGAGCTGTTCGAGCGCCTGGCAAATCGCGGCAATCCGATGTCTGAATACACCCGCGCGCTGGAGGAGCTACGCCAGCAAGGCTACCTGGTCGGCCCGGATGATGCCCTCCGTCTGACGGCGGCCGGGCAGGCATTTCGCCAGCGGGTAGAAGAGGACACCGATCACTATTTCTTTGCCCCTTGGGGCTGTCTGGACCAAGCTGCCCGCCAGGAGCTATATCGGCTGCTGACGCGTTTGGCAGACGGGTTGAAGCCTCGCCAGGTATGAAACCGCGCTGGATCTGCATCCGGAGAACATGCTGGTTTTAGTTGGCAGCGGCGAGTACCTGCC
>JAGDMX010000289.1 GCA_017860725.1 Chloroflexota bacterium
CGCAGCGGCCGGTTCAGACCGTCGCCCTGTTCTTGCAGGGCCAGAGTCGGCTTGAGCAGCGACATCAGGCCAATAACCACCAGATACATCCCGGCCAGGATAAAGAATGAAGCGGTAAACTCGCCATAAGCCAACAAATCGCCCGTGCGTTTGGCGATCTCCGGTCCTAAGAAACCTGCCACCATGCCACCTACCAGGACCAGTGAGACCGCCCGACTGCTGTGCTCGGGTGGGACGCTCTCCGTAGCCGCGAAGCGGTACTGTTGGACAAATGCACCGTTCGCCCCCAGGAAAAACGTCGCCAGGCAAAATAGCGTAAAACTACCCAGGTGCAGGGCATAGGCCGCCAGTAGCGAGGCGAACACACCCAGCAGAGCCGACAAGCGGAAACCATTCTTACGACCTACCTTGCGCATCAGCAGCGCTGCCGGGATAGTCGTTAGAGCCAACCCAACCACAGAGATCGCCGTAGGCAGGGTCGAGAGGGCAGGGGTCGGTGCCAGCTCAGCACCGACAATCCCGCCGATGAAAACCACCATCGGTCCGGCGGAAAATGCCAGTGCCTGGCTGGTCGACAAGATTGGTATATTTTTAACTGGATAGGATTGATCCATTTCAGCAACTTTCTTCCAAATACTGGATCGGATGGATAACCTGGCTACCCCACCTTTAGCCAGACAATTTTACCAATTTTTCTCTGGTTTCAACAGAGATTTCTAAATACTCCTCAATCTGTTGACCAGATCGCCACCCTTTGCTATAGTTGAGTTATACACACACAGAATCTCACGCGCAAGCTCGTCTTCTACAGCGACCAGCTCATCTCGGCCAACCGGCGGATCGACCGCCGGCTGCTCGATCTGCTAGGGATAAATCGGCCGCGTCTGGGTTATATCCCTGCAGAAGGCGATCCACACCGCCGCTATTACCGTGACCGGGTGGAATACTACGCTCATTGGGGGATTCCACTACCCGTGTATTTCGAGCTGGATCGTGATTACCGCCCCGAGCTATTGGACGAGCTGTGGGCTTGTGATGCCATCCATCTCTCCGGTGGCAATACCTACCATTTTTTGCACTGGCTTCGCAAGCGAGAGCTGTTTGAGCCACTACGCCGCTACGTCGCCGGGGGCGGCGTGCTGATCGGCGTCAGCGCCGGCGGCATCCTGATGACGCCCGAGATCAGCATCAGTGGCCTGCTGGGGGATACACCGCTGCCTGAACTAGAAGATCTTACCGCGTTGGGATTGGTGGATTTCTCCTTCGCGCCTCACCTGAACACTCTTAAGGATTGGAAACCGCTGCGAGATTATGCCCGCCGCAATAACCGGACGATCTACGGCTGCCGTGATGGCGTTGGCTTGCTGGTCGACGGCGAAAACATCGAGTTCATTGGTGATATTATTGTGTTTTAAGAGGAATGGGGGATTCTCATACTATTCAACATTCACCAAAAAAGGAGTAAAATGATGCGAGCCTCAACCCTGTTCACCCGAATTCTCTTGATCGTCAGTATTGCCTTGGTCAGCGTGAGCACCGTATCTGCCAAAGAGAAATCAGCCTACCAGACTGGCTTTGACCAGTGGCGCGCCGCGGAGGGCGGCTTTGCCAACGGCTGGGAATTTGCCGGCGTTTTCCAGAATGGCGCCGGCGAGCTGGAATTCACTGCAGACGGTGCTAAGGATGATGGCGTTGACCCATATCCGAATAACACCTATTACGGCATAAACTTCTACAACGGTGGCACCTTCTGGGTCGGTACCGCCACTGGCCCCTGGATGACGACTGACTTCCCCTTCTACGAAGCCATCGCATCCTGGAATGCCAGTACCCCACCCGGTACCTGGATCGAAGTCCTGATCCAGGCCAGGATCGGCGGCCGCGAGACCAAGGAGTATAACCTGGGCGTGTGGGCTTCCGGTGACACAGATATCACCCGCCACTCGGTGCGACTGCAGGGCGACGCCGATGGCTATGTGGCGGTCGATACGCTGGTGCTCAGCAGCAAATCCGGCGGGGCGGAAGCCTATCGCCTCAAAGTTCGCCTGTTCAGCGTCGATGGCAGTGCTAAACCCACTGTGCGAAATCTCTCCCTGGCCTACTCCACCACCCCGACCAAGAAAGTGACCCTTGCCTCCGGAAACCCGGATCTTTGGGGCAATCTGCTGGCCGTGCCCGAGTGCTCGCAGATGGTTTACCCGGACGGTGGTGAGGTATGGTGCAGCCCCACCTCCACCTCGATGGTGCTCAGTTACTGGGGTGGGTACACCGGTCCTTGCGAGCCAGTCGTCCGGGCGACTGTGGATGGCGTCTATGACGTGATTTACGACGGCCACGGCAACTGGCCTTTCAACACCGCCTATGCTGCTACCCAAGGCTACGAAGGCTACGTGGCACGTTTCACTAGCCTGGCACAGGCCGAACCCTGGATAGCTGCCGGGGTGCCGGTCATTGTCAGCTTCGCCTGGGGCAAAAGCGACCTGACCGGCGCTGCCATCCCCTCCAGCGGCGGTCACCTTGCCGTCCTGGTCGGCTTCGATAACGACGGAAATCCGATCATTAATGATCCGGCTGCCGCCAGCGATGCCGACGTGCAGCGCACCTACAACCGGGTCGAGTTCGAGACCCTCTGGCTGGTGCACTCCGGTGGCACCGTCTACTTGATCTATCCACCAAGTACTTCCGTTCCTTAGGTGTCAATAATCGGATGCGCTGGCGCTCTCTCGTTTCTCTGATTACTCTGCTGGCAGTGGTGGCGGCGGGCTGTTCATTTTGGCAGCCGGTCGCTACCACTGCTCCACCCCCTACACCGCGCCCCACGTCGGTTGTATCTCCTTACCCAGGACCGATAAGCGTGCAGGCCTCCCCGCCCGGCCCTGAGATCCAGCCCAAAGCAGTCACCGAGATCTACCCAACGGTCACCATCCCCCAGAACTATCCTGCCGGGCTATACCGGGAGGTAAGCCTGCCAGTTAATTACGCATCCAATAGCTTCTCAATCCGCTCGATGACCTTCAGCCTGGTATTCGATACAAACCGGCTGACTTTTATCTCTAACGATAACAACCAGGATGGGCTGCCTGACTCTGTCCTGTTGGGCACCGCAGCCGGGTTTGCGGTGCAGTTCCGCTACGAGACACAGGGCTCCACCGGCTTGCTGTATTTCGGTGTCTCCGACTTGATCTCCCCGTTCAAGCCCATCCCTTCCGGTGTTCTACTGAGTGTGAAATTAATCCCCAGGTCAACCGGTAGCATCCCGGTACCTTTCTCTACCAACGATCAGCCGGCTTTCTATGACTTGCAGGGCCAGCCTATACCGGGACAAGGTGTATCTGGCTCGCTCTTGGTGACTGCCACCAGCGGCAAGGCTTATCTGCCGGTGATTTTCAATAAATACCCACCCACCTACGCTATTCGCGGCCGGGTAACCGAAAATGGTCAGGCCAAAGATAGTGTGCTGCTCCAGATCCAAACTGGCCAGCTTGCTTGGTCGGACGCCTATGGCTACTTTTTATTACAGAATCTTTCCCCAGGTGTTTACTCCTTGCTGCCCAGCGCTGCCGGCTACACCTTTTCGCCCCCAAGCCGCATCATCAGCCTGCCACCGGAGAGCAATAACCAGGATTTCTTCGCCTTAAAGATAGTTCCCACCGCCACTTCGCCGCGTCCACCCACCCCCACGCCCTCTCAGGAACGCTGTGAAGAGCGCATTTTCAACGGCGGCTTCGAGACAAATGGCGGTTGGGTCATCCCCAATACCAGCTACCCGGCTGGTTTTGTCGCCCAGCCCGTCTTCCAAGGGGCACGCGCCATGCGCACCGGCATTCCGAACTCGTGGGAGAACCGCATCAGCTCATCCTGGTTCTACCAGGAATTCGTCATCCCTTTCAATGCCCGCAGTGTCGTTCTCAAGCTGCACATCTACAACCAAACCGGCGAGGGCTCCATATCTACGAGCAGCGACCGCCAGTCGGTGCGCTTGCTCAATCAGAGCAACCAGGTGATAGCCAACCTGATCGGACCCAACCTGGGCAACCAGCGCTATTGGATGTTCTACCAGTTTGACCTGCGCAACTTCACCGGGCAGGCACTGCGCCTGGCTTTCGAGACATACAATGACGGCATCGGCAGCATCACCTTGATGTTCGTGGATAATGTCTCGCTGATGATCTGTTACTAACACAAGTGTGCTTTCCCAATAAAAACACACCTCTGGGGTCTGAGAGATCCCAGAGGTGTGCTGCAGATAACCTTTGGATGGCTAACCTCAATATACTACCAACGGCAACATATTCAGGTAAGCCTCGGTCGTCACCGAGATCATCTCGCTAAACTCGCTCCACAAGGCATTCGGATTGGCGTGCGGCGGTGTATAGGCCCGCAGTTTGCCCGTGCAACCAAAAGGGCCCGCCGGAATCGGTAGCCATATGGATTTCGTAGTATCCACCATCTCCGGTGTACACGATCGGTGTCCAAGCCAGTTGTGTGTATTCCACGCCAATGTCAGTCGCCTGGAGA
>JAGDMX010000290.1 GCA_017860725.1 Chloroflexota bacterium
CGGGATGAGTTTGTCATCGAGGATCCTTCGACCTTATACCTGGATGGCAACTCGTTAGGCCGCCTGCCCAGGCGAACTGTCGCCGTATTGCAGCAGTCAATCCACCATGAGTGGGGCGACCGGTTGATCCGCTCATGGAATGAGGGCTGGTTTGGATTACCCCGACGGTTGGGCGCCAAGATCGCACGGCTGGTGGGCACGACTCCTGAGAATATCGTTGTATCCGACGCCACGTCGGTGAACCTGTTCAAGCTGGCTACAGCCGCATTGCGACTGCGCCCGGGGCGGACAAAAATTATCAGCGATGTATTCAACTTTCCATCCGACCTTTACATCCTACAAGGCGTCATTGACCTGCTAGGAAATCGGCATCATCTTGAGCTGATCCCCTCTGCGGATGGGATTCACATCCGCATCGAAGATGTTCAGGCTGCCATTGACCAGGATACCGCATTGGTTTGCCTGACTCACGTAGCTTTCAAAAGCGCCTTTATGTATAACATGGCGCAAGTGACTGAGATTGCTCACCAAGCCGGGGCGCTGATGCTTTGGGATCTCAGCCACTCAGCGGGAGCAGTTCCGGTCGATTTAGGAGGCTGTGAGGCTGACCTGGCATTGGGGTGTAGCTATAAATATTTAAACGGGGGACCCGGCGCCCCTGCATTCCTCTACGTTCGGCCTGATTTACAGCCCATAATAAATTCGCCCATGTGGGGCTGGTTTGGCGACCAGCGTCCATTTTCATTCGAGCTGGATTATGTCTCCGCACAAGATATTAGTCGCTTCCTGGTAGGCACTCCACCAGTACTCTCAATGCGGGCTATCGAACCAGGGCTGGATCTGATACTGGAAGCTGGGATGGATCGTCTGCGACTCAAGAGTATCCGCCAGACAGAATTCCTGATATCTCTTGCCCGGCAACGGCTGTTCTCTCTGGGTTTCAGTCTGGGTTCTCCATCGGAAACCAGCCAGCGTGGCTCGCATGTCTCTCTGCGCCATGCGGAAGGCTACCGCATCTGCCGGGCTATGATCGAGGCTGATCCTCCTGCAATGCGGGTGATCCCCGATTTCCGTACTCCCGATAATATTCGCCTGGGTATTACCCCGCTTTATACCAATTATCGGGAAATATATTTAGCCGTTGAGCGTATCCAGGAAATTATTGAGAACCGGGAATATACACAATTCCCGCTTGAGCGCCAGGCAGTAACGTAAGATGGGATACAATTAGCATATGAGTATACGTAGCCATGCTATTGTATCCCCACAACAAACAAGGCGGCGCCTTGCCATCGCCTTAGGCGCCACCCTGTTCTTTGTAGGTTTTGAGGCACTGGCTGGCTGGGCATCCAACAGCCTGGCGTTGCTCACCGATGCAGCCCATAACCTGACAGATGTAGCCGCGTTGGCGATGAGCTGGTTTGCCATACGCCTGGCGACGCGCCCTGCCAATTCCGAGCGGACTTACGGTTATCACCGGGCCGGGATTTTAGTGGCTTTGTTTAACGCCGTGTCTCTGGGGATCATAACCATTTGGATCTTTTACGAGGCCTACCAGCGCTTCGTCAATCCTCCCCAAATTCAAGAGACGATCTTGATCGTCGTCGGGTTGCTGGCTTTCCTGGTCAATGCCTGGACCGCCTGGCTCGTACATGCCGGGCATGCGCACGACCTAAACCTGAGCAGCGCTTTCTTCCACCTGGCCGGTGACGCGGTGTCCTCTCTGGGAGCTCTGGCCGTGGGGGTGATCATCTATTTCACCGGTGCTTATATCTTGGATCCGCTGGTGAGTGTGCTGATCGGCATCTTTATTCTTTGGAATGCCTGGAAAATCGTGCGCGAGAGTGTGGATATCCTGCTCGAGAGCGCACCCAGTGATCTTGATATGCAACGGCTGGTAGCCGACTTGAGCCAAATCCCGGGAGTGCGCGGCATCCACGATCTGCATGTCTGGAGCATCACTAAGGCGATGCGAGCCTTATCGGTGCATATCCTGGTCGATGATACTTCCATCAGCCGCGGCGCAGAGACTCAGCTTAAGATCAATCAGATGCTGAGCGAGAAGTATGGCATTAACCACACCACTTTGCAGCTGGAATGCGCCGACTGCGATCCGGTCTTGTTATACTGCGACCTGGTAGAAGCCAACCACAAAACGTAAACCCGCAATTCTCTCGGATTTCAGAGTCATATAGCTGAAACCAAACAAATTCAGGTTGAAGAAAAAAACACTCGCAAGCTACCTGTCAATCCCAAATTCCGGCAGCGGTCCAGGAGTTATCCGGCTTCACGCCTGGTGGGATCTTACTCCTTGCTTTCGCAACATCTGTGACAGGCTGGCTGCAAACGGTTTCATGACACTGGCTCCCGATTTACTACCCAAATACGAAACACTGGTTTTGCGAAAAGGATCGTCCCGATGCATATCAACATCCAGAAACTGAACAGGCTTGGAGGCGGGCGATTGATTTTCTTAAAAACTGGCTTGCCTAAGAAATCCGTTAGCCTGGAGGACCCATAGCATGTGCCGAAGCATCAAACAGCTACGCGACCCGATATTACCTGCCAGTCAAGAAGAAATCGAGGCAGCGGCGCTTCAATACGTACGGAAAGTCAGCGGTTACCGCAAACCGTCCAAAACAAATCAAGCGGCTTTTGAGCGGGCTGTAGCAGAGATTGCAGCCTCTACTCAGGCGCTTTTAGAGAGCCTGAGCATAGTAGGCAAATCCTAGTGGATTACCTGCCAGTATTTGGGATCGCCGGGCTGGCTCTTCTGGCAGCTATGACCCAGCCGGGCAACCAAGTATACACGCAAACCACAAGTGCTTTCTTTCCCCAATCACCACGCAAAAAGTGGAGGGATGAATAAGTTAATGTCGGTTCGGATAAGGAAAAAAGAGGTGTTTTGGGTTTATTTTGGGCGGCGGAGCCACCTAAAATAAACCCAAAATCCTTTTATCCCGAATCCACGTTAAGTTAGCTTGATTTTGGTTCGGTGCTACTGCTTTCTGGCGGATTGACCTGGAGGGCTGCTTGACGGCGAGCTTTACGACGCCGGAAGTATCGAATGATAAGCAGCACAGGCAAGACAAAGATGACAAATATAACCAGCAGCACCGGCAGGACATACAGCCCAATCCAGATCGCAGCCTGGGTCAAGAACTGGAGTGAGTCAACCAGTGTCTGCACTGCCGATTTCGCTACCCCTCCAAACTGCCAGCTCCCCACTGTCAGCGGTTGGACAGCCTCATCAACCAACAGCTCGGTGGTGATCGATGACAATGCAGCCGACTCTTCGTAATATTTTATTTGTCCCTTTAATACCTCAATGCGCTCCCGCACCTGGGTGAGCTGATTATAGACATTGAGCACATCTTCCGTACGGGTTGCCTGCTCCATGATCTGAATTAGTTGCGCTTCTGCTGCTTCTTCGTTGCGCAAGCGAGACTGAAGATCAGTATACTCACTGGTGACATCCTGGCTGTTGATATTTTGGGCTAGCGGTTCCTGGTCGCTTTCCGACCGGATGCGCTGCATAGCCTCGTCCAATCGTTCCGCCGGTACGCGAATCATGATGGATGCGCGCGGTACTCGCCGACCGCTGTTTAGCTCAGTATGGCTCAGATCGGAGCTCACTACAAACCCACCCATCTCCTCCGCTACCTGGCTGATTCGTTCCGCAGATTGCGCTGGATCGGTGACAACAATCGTCATGTTGGCATTCTTGATGACAATTCTTTCACCTCCCTGGTCTGGTTGTCCGATATCTCGGTTGGCTACCTCCATCGGTTGCTCAGGGCTGAATCCATCATATTGCACCATTTCTTCAGAGGGTGCTGCTGCTCCCCCACAGCCTGCCAACCAGATTACGAAAAAGATCGTTAGAAAAACAATCCTTGGCTTACTCATATGCTTCATGCTATCCTCCTCCAGGAACTTGATGGTTCTAGGTTTCTATAGGAATCGACGCCCCCCGGTTTAAATAAGTTCCTTTTCCTTACCAGCCGCCTTCCAGGCGAACGATATGCCTTTCCGGCAGGTGAGCGGCTACCATACGCGCCTGAACTTCTTGAATATCATAGGGAATACGGTAGTTTTCCCAGGTTTGGGTTTCCGGGATGTAAATAGCGAAGGATGCACGCGGGTCACGGTCGCGCGGCTGACCTACCGATCCCGGATTGATTATCGTCCGAGGCATCAATTTTATTGGCTGGTTTGTTTCAGGGATGATCAATTCAGCCATGCGTTGCCCATCTCGTAAATTGTAGCAGACAGGTAAATGGGTGTGCCCAATAAAGCAGTAAGGGGTTTCAAAGAAAGCAAAGTTTTGCGTAGCGGTATGCGTATCCAGCAGATATTCCCAAACAGGCTGGCGTGGACTCCCGTGCGCCAGAGTAACCTCCCCCACTGTGACTTTTTCCGGTAAGCTGCGGAGAAACTCCACACCTTGAGGGGTTAAGGATTTCTGTGTCCAGTAGATCGCCTGGCGTGCTTCAGGGTTGAAGGCATTGACGC
>JAGDMX010000291.1 GCA_017860725.1 Chloroflexota bacterium
GGCACCGGCTCAGTTCTAAGTGGGCTGATCAAGCGTATTGATCGCAGCCTGGTGACCGCATCATTTGGTTCCCCGGCTGATTTTGAGCAATTGGCAGGCATAATTTAATCCAACTCAATCGCGGTATAATCTTCTAATCCTTGAACAGAATTAAGGAGCTTTCGACGATGAGCCTCGAAGGGAAATCAGCTATTGTGACCGGGGGCACGCGTGGTATTGGGCGGGCAATTGCCGAGTTGTTAGCCCAGCGTGGTGCTAACGTTATGATCGCTGCTCGTAGTAACGAACAAGCTCATACCGCTGCCGATGAGATTGCATCTGCTACCGGGCAACGTGTGATCCCAATTGTTGTCGATGTATCTAGCTTTGAAAGTGCGAAACTAATGGTGGATGCTGCAATCAAAGAATTCGGACGTGTCGATATCCTGATCAATAATGCCGGTGTAACACGAGACACGCTCATCATGCGTATGGAAGAAGCTGACTGGGATTTCGTCATGGACATTAATTTGAAAGGCACTTTCAATTGCTCAAAAGCAGTTGTGCGGCAGATGGTAAAGCAGCGCTTTGGTCGAATCATTAATATCTCTTCGGTTGCTGGACTGATGGGAAACGCTGGGCAAACTAATTATTCGGCCTCCAAGGCTGGCATCATAGGATTCTCCAAGGCTCTGGCAAGGGAAGTAGCCTCCCGCCAAATTACAGTCAATGTCATCGCACCGGGGTTTGTCCCTACTGCACTTACCAATGATCTTTCTGATGAATTAAAGAACGAATCGCTCAAGTTCATTCCACTAGCTCGATGGGGTACACCGGCGGAAGTTGCGTTTGCAGCAGCCTTCCTGGCGTCGGATGAAGCCGGGTATATCACCGGTCAGGTACTCAGTGTTGATGGTGGGATGTCGATGATGTAATTTTAGGAGGCGATGGTATGGATCATCAATCATCTCAATACGCAGGTACCGATATCGGCAAGACAACAATCTCACCAGATGTACTGTTGGTAATCACGCAGCTCACAACACTGCAGGTCTCTGGAGTGAGCCGGATGAGCGAAGTGCCCGGTGGAGTGAACCGAATATTAAGGCGTGGAACAGGCGAGGGAGTACATATCATTGTAAAAGACGATACCGTCAGTGCTGACTTGTACGTAATCTTGAAAAACGACGTAAACATGCGCGATGTCAGCCGGAACATCCAGCACGATGTATCTCGAGCCATCTCGGAGATGGTGGGCATGCAAGTTGGTCGGATCAATATTCATATCGAGGATATCGACTACCCGGAAAACACCGAGGCGTGACCTGATGAAACCGCGCACCAGGGCGCGAAGTGTCGCCCTGCAGGCTCTTTACGAAATTGATATTGCCGGGCATTTACCTGGCATTGTGACCCAACAACGATTGGAAGAAGCCCAGCTTGGGGAGGAATTATCTGAATTTGCTCGTGAAATTATCCTGGGTGTTTGGCCGATGGTGGAAACATTAGATAAATTTATTGCCGAACATGCACCAGAATGGCCACTGGAACAAGTTGCAACAATCGATCGTAATATAATACGGATCTCTCTATGGGAGTTTTCGATCTATGAGAAAACTCCGATCAAAGTAGCTATTAATGAAGCTGTTGAGCTTGCAAAGGTATTTGGCAGCGACAGCACCCCTCGTTTTGTCAACGGTGTGCTTGGAAGTTTATCGAATAAACTCCCTGAGATAAAGCAATCCTTGAAAGTTCTGGCAGCAGAATCGAAAGAACGCTCGTCAACTCCTGAAACGAGGAAGCCGGAAACCGAGGCATAAGTAAACATGCCTGTTCGGAAATAACGATGGAAATCCTTGGAATTGGACCGCTAGAAATTATCCTAATTCTGTTGATCGCCCTGATCGTGATGGGACCGAAAGACATGGTCAAGGCTGGGCGAACCATCGGAACTTTGCTTCGTAAAATCGTCAAATCTCCCGGCTGGGATACCGTCAAGCGTACATCTAAAGAAATTCGCTATCTTCCAAATCGTTTGATGCGCGAAGCCGGCATTGACGAAGAAGAAATCAGGGACATCCAGCGAGGTTTTACGCTCTCTGATGCAGATCGATCAATACTAAATCCGCTAAGCTCATCGGTGAAATATCTGAAACCCAGCAATCAAGAGGTACCTGCTCAAGGATCTGAGGTTACACAAAGCGATACACCAAACTCCGATGCCTGGACAACTGGCTGGGACCAGGTCGATCCGCCATCGTCACCAACACCACAAGCTAGCTCGCCCTCTGATCAATCTTAATCACACCGAAACCAGTGCAAACCGTCCGCCGTATCTTATCTGCCCCTTTTCGCTTCATCGGCCGTATATTTCGGGCGGTGAGAACCATTTTCTCAAAAATCTACCAGCCCATCCAACAGTTTTTTACTTATGAACCCGAAGATAGCTTCATCGGAGACACGTTTCAAACAGTTGTTGAGCACCCTGTAGAACTACTGCCGCACCTCAATGCGCTGCGCAAGCACCTGCTGCGGGCATTGCTGGTGATGGCGCTTGCTACGGCCATTTCCTTTACTTTTAGTCAGCAAATTCTGTCCTGGTTAGCGGTACCGCTGGAGGGCGGCATTGAGTCGCTGATGGCAATCGAGGTCACTGAACCGCTCAGCACCTTAATGCGCATCTCGCTCCTGGCCGGATTTGCGCTTGCCTTACCATACCTGGCGTTTGAGGTTTGGTTATTCGTAGCCCCAGCATTGCATCCAAAATCTCGCCTGGCAGGTTTACTGGCAATCCCGGCTGTACTTCTATTCTTTCTGGGAGGAATAGCATTTACTTATTTTGTGATTCTGCCAGCCGCGATCCCATTTCTTCTGGGTATTCTAGGTCTACCTGCCCAAATACGCCCGGCTTCCTACATCAGCTTCACTACGGGGATTATGTTTTGGATCGGGATTGCATTTGAGTTTCCATTAGTTATATTTCTGTTTGCCAGCTTGGGCTGGGTGAGCTACAAAACCCTCATCCAGCAATGGCGTTTGGCTGTTGTAATAATTGCGGTTATTTCAGCCTTCATCACCCCTACCGTTGACCCAGTCAATATGTCCCTGGTGATGGCACCTTTACTTTTTTTGTACTTGTTCAGTATAGGTTTGGCATATCTGGCAAACATGCGCCAGGATTCAGCGAAATCAGTCGAGCCCGGTTAATACAGGTGGTCAATGTGTAAATATTCGCACGTAAACCGAGGCACATTTCTTGCAAATAATGGTTTTGTGATTAATATACAATCTGATGCGGTAATTAGCACTCACTATCAAACACCCTGACGGCAACTGACCAATGCGAGCAAGACGAGCTCTACTTTACATGCCCGGCGACGATTTATACAAGATTACGAAAGCCACAACATTAGGTGTTGATTCGATCTGCATGGATATGGAAGATGGCGTGGCATTTAATCGCAAGGATGATGCTCGCCATACAATCGCAGGAGCGTTGCGGACCTTAGACTTTGGCAATGCAGAGAGACTAGCTAGAATAAACCCGGTAGGATCAGGATTGGAGACTGCCGATCTGGAGGTGGTGCTCGCAGCGCATCCCGATGGGATCGTCATCCCGAAGGTGAACAATGCCGCGCAAGTGAAATGGGTATGCGAGCAAGTCAATCAGGCAGAGCGTCGTTTTGATTACACACCTGGTTCGATTTCTATTCTGGCAATCATAGAATCGGCGCTGGCGATCGTGAACCTGTCAGCAATTAGCGGGGCGGATCCTCGGCTGCAAGCTTTGATCTTCGGTTCTGAGGATTTTGCCAGCGATATCGGAGCTACCCGTACCCATGAAGCTTGGGAGATATTCTACGCTCGCAGTGCCGTAGTGACTTATGCCGCTGCCTACCAGTTAGAAGCCATTGACATGGTATATGTTGATTTTCGTGATCTAGATGGATTGCAGAGTGAATCATTGGAAGGGGCCCGCTTGGGTTTCAGCGGCAAGCAAATCATTCATCCCAACCAGGTCGCACCGGTCCAGCAAGCCTTCACCCCCACAGACGAGGCGATTGATCATGCCCTACGCTTAATGGAAGCCTTCCAGGTATACCAGCAATCCGGGCAAGGTGCTTTTGCTATTGATGGCAAGATGGTCGATGCACCGATGATCAAAGCCGCGGAGAATATCCTGGCGCGTGCGGTTGCTGCCGGTAAAAGACACATTTCTCAAGGAGCATGAGCGGAGGTCAAATGCGCCCAGTTTACGCAATATCTGGTGGTGTATCCAAATTTGCGAAGGCACGCCCAGATAAAACATTTCAAGCGATCGTCAAGGAAGCCTATGATGATGCCATCCAAGATATTGGCTTGGATTTTTCAACTTTTACAAAGTTAGTAGATGGATCGGTAGCATCGTATTTCTCAGACCATTTTACTCGCCAGCTAATGGCCGGCATTATGGTGCAGGATTACCTGGGTTTGTGTCCTAAGCCGGGTCATCGTGTCGAGGGTGGTGGCGCTACCGGTGGGCTGTGCTTTCAAGAA
>JAGDMX010000292.1 GCA_017860725.1 Chloroflexota bacterium
CCCCGTGAATGCTGTTTTTATACTCTTCAAGAATAGCAGTATGGCATTGGCCGCAGGTAGTTGAGATATTAGCCCGTGGTTGGTCGGGTGGATGGACATCGTGCGCGCCGTGGCAATCTGTGCAAATCGGCGCGTTTTCGTTGCCGTCCGCCATTACCTGGGCATGCACGCTATCCTGCGTCTTATCGTAATTATCCGAGTGGCACTTGGCGCAGGCTTCATACAAGTCTAGGGAGAGTTCTCGCTGGGATTGCGCTGTCACTTCAGGATGAGGATAACTCGTGATTTCCGTATGGCAGGCCTGGCATTCGATTCCCAATGGGCTGTGGATGGATTGGCTGAGCATCTCTGGAGAGATGTACAGTGAAAGCGACTCCCCACTGGGTAACTCCATCGCCAGATCTGGATTTGCATGGCAGCTCAAACAATAGGTTTCGGTGTCTCCAGGTTCCTCCTGCGCCCGGGCGGAGGCTGCGAAACCAAAGCCAACGATTAACACGGATATGCCAGCCAGAATGAAGGCCAGCCAACGGCGGCGGGGGTCTAACCTAGCCATGCGCCAGCCCTCCTGTTCCTGGATTTTGGGAATCGTTATCATCACCATTTTCCCAACCTGGTGGGGGTGGCTGCGGTTCAGAGATCAATTTCAAACGGCGCAAAAGATAGGAGATGCCAAGCATCACTGCCAGCGGCACCAGGCAACGCAAAACGAAGAAGAAAGCGATCAAAAACTGACTGCCATCAGCTCGGTTCATATGCCATCCCTCCATCACTGCATTCCGGATGGTGTGCGATGGGGATAATGTCCCAGGGCACAATACTTATCTCTTCTTGCTTTCGGAAAGTATAACGCATATTCGCTCGTCCATAACCATTTTTAGAACATTCCGGGATAACACCTGTAATGATCCGAATGCCCAAGAACCACCAATTGCAATGAGATGATTCTTATACCAGGTAAAAATCTGACGAAGCATGACCTTTCCAGATGGGCATGCTTCGTCCTGACTGTCTGTCTCTACCTTAATTTATTCCAGTGCTGATGACATCCTCACTTAATAAATCTGGCCTGGCTTGTCATTGGCAGCATCTGGCGTTCTTATCAGGATTGGAGCAATCCCTTTTAGTCACCCTGCCCCGCCTGGCTGCGAGGTTTAGGATCGCCGAATAACGGTAAGAATCGCGTTCCAAGAGTCAACATGAGCAACGCATAGCCGACGATACCAATCGCTACCCCCCATTCAACCAATCCTGGAAAATAAGTCCCGGCTGGTAGCTGGTATTGTGTGCCTGGCGAGTATTCCAGGGGGACATACAACCCGGTAACGGTGATGTCCCAGCGGTTGAAGATCACCCCGATCACCGCGCACACCGCTCCCAATACCAGATATTTTGGATTGCGGTTAAAACGCGGCACCAGGAAAAGGATGATCGGTATGACCAGCCCAATGATGATCTCACCAAACCAGAAGCCGAAATTATAGGCGGTTTGTCGATACAATAGGCTGAGGGCTTCATTCACTGCCGGCATTCTACCGTAATAAGTCACCGAAGCCAGATCCCAGATTTTGATATAGGCATACACCAGCAGGGCGAATCCGCTGAAACGGGCGATGTTGAACAAGATTTGATGATCCACGCGTCGCTTTCCAGTGATCATTTCAGTAACGAAAGCCACCGCCATGGTCAACGCCGGTCCGACCGCCACCGCCGATAGGATAAACATAATCGGCATGCTCGGTTTGAACCAGATCGGACGTGATTTTACAATCCCGTAGGTAGCGCCCAGCGAGGATTGGTGCAATAATGACACCATCACCCCCAGCAGCGCCAGGACGGGCGCGGCTTTGTGCAGGATATGCGCCACTTTACGCACCCAGGGCCAGCGGTCGAAGAATTTGAGGTCGGTGACCACGGGTAGAAATTCAAGGATCATGATTGTCAGGTAAATCGTGATACACCAGGTGATCTCCCACAGCACCGAGTGTACGTTCCAGTAAGCCCACGGATGCCAGAAGCGATCCGGTCGGCCAATATCCATCACCAGAGTCAGTAGAGCAGACGTGTAGCCAATGAAGCCGATGAACACTGCTAGGCGCACGATCGAGTGATATTTTTTATAGCCGCCCAGGTAAACAAACGCTGACAGGGTGAAAGCTCCAGCTCCGAGGGCGATGGCTGAGAGATCAATAGTAATCCACAATCCCCACGGAACGATATCCGTCATGTTGGTCAGCACCAGGCCGCGGACAAATACCCAGAAGGCTGATACCAGCCCAATCACCACGAGAACTCCTAGCAATCCCAGCCAGGCCAGGAAACCCGGAGTCCACACGGATGGTTTGCGAGCCAGGGTTGTAGTAGCCATGCTTACAGGCCCTCCTTGGGCGGAATATAATACACGCTCGGATTGGTACCCAGGTCTTCGCTCAGCCGTAAGGTGGCGTTTTCCTCAATCACCTTGGAGATCTTGCTGTTTGGGTCATTCAAATTGCCAAATACGCGTGCTTCCACCGGGCAGACGTTGACGCAAGCCGGGGTGGCATCGTAGTCTTCTCCGGGAACCAGACCATTTTCCAGCCCCTTGTCAATGCGCTGGATGCAAAAAGTGCATTTTTCCACCACGCCACGCGGCCGACGGTCAACCTCCGGGATGCCCCAGGTGGGGATCCACGCGTTATCATCTACATGGCGTCTTTCCCAATTGAACCGCCGCGCATCATAAGGACACGCCACCTGGCAGTAACGGCATCCAATGCAGCGATCGTAATCCATCACCACGAGGCCATCCGAACGCAGATAAGTAGCCTTCACCGGGCAAACTTCCACACACGGGGCATGCTGGCAGTGCAGGCAGGGACGGCTGAAGTAGAAGGTGTTTCCTGCCGTATTTTTCTCCTCGACGACGATGTTCCATTCCATCCCCTCTGCGACATCATTGGTGGCTGAACACGCCCGCTGGCAGTAAGCGCACCCGATGCACTTATCCAGGTTGATCACCATCCCCCAGTGGAACACCCCGGCTCCACTTTCGTGGACTGCTTCTGCAACCCCTTCAACCTGTTGCTGTTTCAGGTTGGCGAAGGGCGAGAGCAGACCGGTGGTGAGCGTCTCAGCAGCTACCACCGATCCAACGGCTGCGCCAGCCACGACCAGAAAATCCCGGCGGGTGAGCTCGAGTTTAACTTTGGTCTTTTTCTTGCTCATCTTCCTCCTCCGGAACTACTTTTAAGCCCTTGCTGACTACCCAGGCAACAGCCACGCCGATCCCGAGACCAACGATGGCACCTTGCGCCAAGCCAGTGTACAGGCGCACTGTCGAGCGGGTTTCCAGGCTGGCAATCGTTTGCTCTTGCTCGCCAACTGTTTTCTGCAGGGTTTCTAAATCCGCGTTTTCGAGCTCTTGCACCTCACCGGTCAGCTTGACAATCTCATCCCGGGTGTGCACAGTATCTTGGTGGCAGCCGATGCATGCGTCTGATCCAACCGAGAAAGTATGCCCGGTAGGCACCAATCCTTCGATCGGGTCATCCGTGCGCGGGCTGGTGTACATGTGACAGTTGCTGCATTCCAGACCGGCGTTGGCATGCGTCCCGTGGGTGAAGCTGTCACCGCGCTCCTTATGGCAGTTGGTGCACAGGGCAGTTACGGTTTCCGCTTTGGGAGTCTGGCTGTGTGGGTTGTGGCAGGACTCGCACTGGATGCCTGCGTGGCTGTGGACACTGGCCTTCCATTCGTCGGTTGTGGTTTTATGGCAGGTGGCGCACAATTCTGCGTCTGGTGTGACCGACATGGGTGTGTTGGGATGTCCGGGTTGGAATGGCCCGTGACAGGATTCGCAGGTGACTCCCTCTTCAACATACCCGCCGCTCGCTTGATCCCAGCCGGTGGTGTGACACTCCAGGCAGGCGACATCCGATCCGATTTCGCTCCAATCCCTTTGAAAGATTGGAGATGAAAAGGCATGCGCATGGCGCGTCGATTGCCACACATCGACGATCTCCTCATGGCAGGTGGCACACGATTGGGAGCCTGCGTATCCCGATTCCTGTGTGCTCGGACTGGCTTGAGGTGCGGCGATAGCAGGCCTGGTTACGCCAACTACAGCTCCCACTGCCAGACTGAGGCCGAATACGAAGGCAAAGGACAGCCAGATGCATTGTTTTCGGCTTAACTTTCTTGGGCTCATTTCGGCGATCTCCACATGAAAATTAGTCTTCATTAACAGAATTTAAAGCAATACTGCGGCTTATATTGGTGTAAATAACCCAATAAATTAAGCCAGCATTAGACATTTTGCACTATGATTTTAGGACATTTCCTGAATAACATAAGTAAGAAATGTCACTTTCCACAGGCGACGGATGTAACCAAATCATCATCCTTATGTACTTTGAATTGTGACATTACGTTATAATGGCACTAAATTTATTATAGATCGGTGATTGGCCGAAAGTAATTTAACTTCATTTGGGTCAATGGCAGTCAATCACCCGAGCAATCTGCTGAAT
>JAGDMX010000293.1 GCA_017860725.1 Chloroflexota bacterium
CACGCTCCCCTCGGAGGGTTTGATCTATAATCAGAAGTACATTCCTTTTGCTCGGATATTTACTACTTCTTCTACGCTAGCTGCATCCAATGCGCGGGCGCGCGTTACCCCGGTCATGGTGCCGGATCGTATGCGACCCAATATACATTAATGAGGAGTCTATATGAAAATCAGTGCACGCAATGTCTTGAAAGGTAAAGTGAAGAAAATCTCCCGTGGGGCGGTCAACTCGGAGGTCATTCTCGAGCTGCCAGGTGGACTTGAGATTACCTCAATCATCACCAATGCCTCGGTAGATAGTCTTGGTTTGAAGGAAGGCGCGCCGGCTTATGCCGTGATCAAGGCTTCCAACGTGATGGTCGCGATCGATTAACCCCTGCGCCACCCACCGATCAACATCCAAACAAAGCTGGCGGCTGCGCCTATCCAAAGCGCGACCGCCAGCCAGTACTCATCCCCTAAGTAAAGCTGCACGCCGCCTAGAAGCAGGACGGTAAAGATAATGCCTCGGGTGAGCTGCTGCACCGAGCGCTCTACACGGCTCACCTGTCGCGTTAGCTCCGGGTTGCGCATGACGATCTCACCGCGCTCCAGCCGGTTAATTATTCGGTCCATACGCCCAGGCAGGTTGAACAGCGTCTGGGCATAAGTTACCGCCTCTCCCAGCCAGGTTTCCCAGCCGCCGCGCGCCTCTTGCGAGACCAGCTTCTGTGTGTATGGTCCCAGGTGGGTGAACAGGTTGAAGTTCGGATCCATCCCGGTAGCAATTCCCGATAGACTACGGCCCGTGCCAGGAAGATCAGATCCTGCGGTACCTGGAAGGGCATCTCGAATAACACCTGGCGGAATTCCGTAGCAAAGCTACGCAGTTCCTTAGGGTCGATATTAACTAACTCGGTCATGTTGCGACCCCAGAAGCGGTCGAAGGCTGTCGCTGCAGCCTGCTCTAACACCTCCAGGTTAGCACCCGGCAACAGTATGTCCATCATCTCGTAAGAGTGGATCACTCGCTTGCTGTCACGTGTGCCAACTCCGATGATCATCTCGCGCAGGCCCAGGCGCAGGTTCTCCGGCACATGCCCAACCATGCCAAAATCGACGAAAGTAAGCTGCCAGGGATTAGCCCCATTGGACTGCTGCTTATCATTAGCCCCGGTCATTGTAATTCCCTGGCTGGTATCCCAGCCAGGAGTTGTTCTATTCATGCTGCCACCTACCATGGCTTCATCGCCGTTCGATGGTATCCCGACCGGTCGAGTCAGAGTCCCGGCAGCAAATGCCTGCATCTGCCCGGCGGTGTATACAGGGCTTGGATTGACAAATAGATTGCCTGGGTGCGGGTCGGCGTGGAAGAATCCGTCCTCAAAAATTTGCTGCAGGTAAGTATCAATCAAGCGCGCCGCTACGGCTCGCCGGTCGATCCCGGCTGCGGCCATCGCCTCATAATCGGTGATCTTAATGCCCCACACGTTCTCCAGTGTCAGGGCGCGGCGGGTGGTGTGCGACCACACCACCGTAGGCACACGGATCCCAGGCTGGTCGGCGAAGTTTACCGCGAATGTCTCTGCATTGCGTCCTTCAGCCAGGTAATCGATCTCTTCATACAGCGTCCGTCTGAACTCCTGGATCAGGGCGGGGATATCCGCTCGCCGGCGGATGGGCTTGTAGCGGTCGATCCAACGGCTGACGGTATCCAGGGCTGCCATGTCGGTGGCGATGATCAGCTCAATGTGTGGGCGCTGGATTTTGACGACCACTTCACGGATCACCGGCTGCGGTGGGGCGGATGGCGGAGCTGGCTGCGATGGGGGTGGCGGAGTGATCGGCACTGTGCGTATAGTCGAACTAGTGCCGGGAACCATCTCCACGCTGGCTTTCGCAGGTGTTGCAGGTTTTTCACTGCCTGCCAGCCGCGCCAGCGCTGAAACCAGCGCACTACTGCCCGCCTGGATGTTTTCGTCAGCCGGAGGTGGGCTCCCTGGGATGGGTGGCGGGGATTGAGGCGCTTCGGATTCCCGTTCGACAGCTCTTTCGGTAGTCAGCGGTGGCGCAGGCTGTTTCACCAGCACTCGGGCGCGGTGTACCTGACCCAGCGAAGCTGCAGCCAGGGGTGTTTTATCGAAATAGACGAATTTCTCGCTCAGCGGAGCGCCGTACTCCGCTTCGGCTACCCGTTGGATTTCTTCAAAATTGACCGGCGGCACCTCGTCCTGCAGTCCAGCCAGCTCGTCGGTGATCTCAGGAGGCAGCACGTCCACCCGGCTGGACATGAACTGACCGACTTTGATCATCACCCCACCCATATCCACCGCCAGCAAGCGAAAGGAGTGCGCCATGCGCTGCATCCGCTCTGTGCGGGTGCGCGCTGAAAGCCTGCGCAGACCGATCTTTGCCAGGATCAGGTCCCACCATATTATGCTCAGGATCTGGCGCGCAGAAAATAGGACGATACGACGATAGCGAGCGCGGTCCATCCAGTGGATTATACTCTGCTTTACTCGCGCAGGCTGGCAGACCGTTATATTTGGGCTGCCAGCCTTTTCTCCAGTAGCAGAGTGTGGGAGTTTTTCGGCGGTGTAGCCGCCGAAAAACTCCCTGAACATAGTTTGAAATCAGTGTACCTAAGGCTCGATCACGGACGCAAGCGAGAGTGAACCGTCGGATTGTAGGACGTACACGCCATATGGACTGATCGTCTCGCCGTCAGGCTGGAAGTCGTGGTTGTAGCTATAGGGAATCCCACCTACCTGTAAGGCATAAGTGCCTTGCCAGTCGATGTCCGTCCCGAGGCGAACCATGGCGAGGGCGTTGGCCAGGTCGGAGACCGGCACTCCACCGGAAGCCACGGTCGGCAGGTGCGCCAGGATTAGTGACCGATCGGTGCTGTGTGCCTCTTCCGCTGCCAGCATTAGCAGGGCAGCGGCGTCGTAGGCCCTGTTGGCGAAGGTATTGGGATCGACGCCATACTGCGTGAAGTAGGCGCTCTGGAAGGCCGGGTTGCCGAAATCCATCTCGAACACCGGTGCTATCGCCTGATAACCGGCAAATTCTTGTGTCCCAACCACTGCACCGCAGGAGATCCCGCCCAATACCTGCTGAGTGAAATCGTCCGGGAGCTTACTGGAGAAGCTCCAGGGATGCTGCGTTGCGCGCAGGCCGTCCGGCCCTAACACGCAGACGCCGGTTTGCACCAGCCGAACGAGCTGGGTATCGTCGAAGTAGATCGCCACGAAGATCAGGTCGGGTACGTTGGTCGGATCGTTACCCAACGCCTGCCGCACTGCCGCCCCTGCGTCGCTGTAAAACTCAACCGAGCGCTGCACGGTTCCGCCACAAGATGCGAACTCATCGCGGAAAGCACTATCGATGAAATTCCACGGGCTGTCACCGGATACAATGATTGCCGCGCTATCATAGCCTGCGCTGCACGCTCGCCTGGCGGCTGCCCAGCCGCGGGTGGCATCCGAGTCGGCCATACGGAACAACAGCCCGTTGTCGGGGATTGCTCCAACGACCGGCGATGTGCTCGACGGTGAAACCGCCATCAGCCCGCTGGGTACGATCACGCTCTCCAGGATGGCTTGGGTCGTCCGGCTGGTGACCGGACCGAGGATGGCGCTGGCGTTCAGGTTGTATGCCAGGTCGCTGGCAGCGGCTTGAGCAAGGGTATCATCCTCATAGCCGCTGTCTCTTTGGCTGAGCAGCACCAACTGGCCTAGCACCCCACCAGTGTTGTTGGCTTGCTCGATCGCCAGCCTCAGCCCTTCGTCTTCGGCCTGCACCAGCTGCGGGGCATCGTAACCGCTGTACTCCAGCAATGCGCCTAGCCGCAGGTTGTCCAGGTCGCCGATCCAGCGGATCAGGCTCTCGGCATAAGCGATCAGCTTTGCCGCCGCCTCGGGTTGGATTGTGCCGCCGGACTTGCCGGATACAATGGTCTGCTTCTGTACGTAAGTGATGAAGGAGCGCAAGTCGGTAATCGCCCCGCTGTAGTTTTTCGTGGCCAGCTTGGCCTCGGCGCTGGTCACAAAGCGCAGCAAGGTTGTCTCGGTTGACAGGCGGGTGATCTGCCCGCTGGCTCGCAGTTCACGCACCAGCGCCTTCAGGGTGGTGGTGTTATCCAGACAGCCGTCCTGGTCGGCGTCATAGCCAAAGGATGACTGGTCTGGGCAGGCATCCTGATCGTCCGGCACACCGTCGCTATCCCGATCGGGAGTTTCGATGCGCTCGAACAGGAGCAGCATGGGCAAGTCGGCCATCACCACCCGTTGGTAGTGCGCCAGGTAAGCCAGCTTGTCTGCCCGGGCGGTGTGCAGCGCCGCCAGATCCAGGAACTGGTCGGCGGTTGGATTGGTGTATTGGGCGATATTTTGGCCGTCGCCGCTCAGCAGATAGCTGCGCATCTCGTACGGATTGTCCACGTTCGGATTTTCAATCCAGGCGAATTGGGCGATGCTGAAATCATGGTCGTAATTCAGCCGGTTCCACGGGCTGTCCATGGCGTCCACCTGGACTTCAATGCCAATTTCGGCCATGTTCTCGACAAAAATCTCGGAGACGGTCTTGCGTAGCGCTGAGGTGGTCGTCACGTATACCAGATGCAGCCGCTGACCATCCTTCTCGCGCACGCTGTCATCGTCTGCATCCACCCAGCCGGCCTGCTCCAGGATCTTCATTGCCAGCTCGGGATCGTACGGGTATTGCATCACCCCTTCGTTGGTGTAAGCCCAGCTCTCGGGCAGCAGCAGGCTGTCCAGGTAAGGCGAGGCCGGGTAGGTGGCGTCGATGATGCGCTGCCGGTCGGTGCCGAAGGCGATCGCCTGTCGCACGGCGATATCCCCGACGATCGGGTCCTGCATATTGAAGGTCAGGTGGTCGTAGGTGATCTGGCTCGAGCCTGGAGTGAAGTTCACTCCGCTCATCCCAACCCCATCGGTCACGACGATCTCGCTGGCATTCTCAAAGATTGTCTCCTGGTAGTACTCGCCGCCGGAGACGGCCCGGTAGCTGCCATCCGGCAGCCAGCAGGCGTACGAGCCGTCAGGCTGTGTGGTCGTCTGGAAGAGAGCCAGGTAGGGCTGGTTGTAGTCTTCGAAGGTGACCGCGGCTCCGGCGATCGGCGTCGTGCCATCCTCCTGGTGAACATATCCGGAAATGCTTTCTCCGG
>JAGDMX010000294.1 GCA_017860725.1 Chloroflexota bacterium
TAAAGACAAAGTCGCCTCACTTAAGGCGATTGCTGGCCGCGGAAAACTGCTAGTAGACCCGCTGCCGGAACCGCTGGCAAAATTGTTGGCTGGCTAATAAAAGTTTTTCTTCGTGTTTTTTGGCGGCGCAGCCGCCAAGAAACACATTGTGATGTAATCAGGCCGGGCTAAAGCGATGAAACTGAGCTACCAAACCAATACCTGGGGAGGGGTCGTCGGGCATCCTGCCGGTGTTACATCCGTGAAAGATTTATTTTACCTGGCCTATGGTTCCACCGAACAGGCTCTGCGTGAAATTTCCGCCCTCGGCTATCAGGGATTTGAAATGTTTGATGGCAACCTGGTAGCATATGAGACCGAAAAAGATGTTTTTCGATCCCTGCTCCAAGAAACCGGGCTGAAATTCGTAGCGGTCTACACAGGCGCGAGCTTCATCTTCCCAGATATCCTTCCGGAAGAACTCTGGCGTATCAGAAGAGCTGCCGAGATGGCGGGTGAGTTTGGGGTAGAATACCTGGTAGTTGGTGGAGGGGCTTTGCGGGCTGCTGGAATCCTGGAAGATGACTATGCCCGGCTGGCTTATGGATTATCCCAGGTGGATGAGATTGCCCGGCGTAATGGCCTTACCGCCTGTTACCACCCGCATCACGGTACATTAATTGAAACCTCACAGGAGATTACCCGGATTATGGCCCTGACTTCGATCGGTTTATGTCCAGATACAGGCCACATCCAGGAAGGTGGCAGCGATCCGATTGAGATCATCCGGAGCTTCGGGGACCGCATTCCCTATATTCACCTCAAAGATTACCGCGATGGAAAGTTCCTCCCCCTTGGACAGGGTTCTGTGGATATCATCGGCATTATAAGAGCCTTAAACTCAATCGATTATGCCGGCTGGGTCACTGCCGAGCTGGATACTTATGCCGGCTCATCAAAGGAGGCGGCCGAAATCGCGATTCGATATCTAAAGTCTATCACAAAGATTTAAGCTTGTTCAACCCAAGCCGTGCAGGGTATGGTCGCTCTGCAAATGGCTTGAAATCATATAGAGACAAGAAAAGGAGAAGAAAATGTTTAAGCATAGACCAATGTATTTGATTGTTGCCGGGTTGATGGTGCTGAGTATGTTGCTAGGCGCATGCGCGCAAGCTACCGTAGCGCCAACGACCGCGCCAGCCACTGAGGCAACGAACGCACCAGCGGCTGCTGCGCCAACCGTTGACATCGCGGCTGCCTTAAAGGCGTTGGAGACTTCGGTCTCTGGCACAGGCCCGAACGGTGAACAGGCCTCCAAGGCCGCCGATGTTGTCTTGACCGATGCAGAACTGGCTAAGATCAAGGATATGAAGGCCACTGCCGCGATCGTCATGCACTATGGCGGGAATGACTGGTCCACTGCTCAGATTGCCGGTCTTAAGGACCAGTTTGCTAAGATGGGCATTGAGGTCATCGCCGTCACCGACGCCAACTTCAAGCCAGAAAAGCAGGTATCTGACATCGAGACAGTTCTGGCCAAGAATCCCAGCATCATCGTCTCGATCCCAACAGATCCAGTGGCAACTGCAGATGCCTATCGCAAAGCTGCTGCTCAAGGCGTCAAGCTGGTCTTCATGGACAACGTCCCGAAGGATTTTGCAAGCGGGAAAGATTATACAAGTGTCGTATCGGCTGACAACTATGGCAATGGCGTCGCCTCCGGACTGCTGATGTGCCAGAAGCTGCAACCTAATGACAAGGTTGGCTTGATCTACCACGAGGCCGATTTCTTCGTCACCAAGCAACGCTACAACGGCGTCAAGGATACCCTAACAAAATACTGCCCGAACGTTCAGATCGTCGAAGAGACTGGGATCGGTGGTCCGGACTTTGCCGGAGATGGCGAGAAGGCCGCCAGCGCCATGGTTACCAAATACCCTGACCTGAAAGCCATCTGGGCTGTCTGGGATGTCCCCGCTGAAGGCGTGATGGCAGCCCTGCGCAGTGCTGGCAAGGAAAAAGATATCCAGATTTTCACTCAGGACCTGGGCACGAACGTCGCAGTTGAGCTTGCTAAAAATGGCGTCGTCAAAGGCCTGGGCGCCCAGCGGCCATTTGATCAGGGCGTCACCGAAGCACTGCTCGCTGGATATGCCTTATTGGGCAAGGAAGCGCCGGCCTATGTCGCCCTTTACGCCCTGCCCGTCACCCATGACAACGTGCTGGATGCCTGGAAGGCAGTCTATCATGCCGATGCCCCCGATTCAATCAAGAATGCGTTTGTTCCGTAATAGTTAGGAAATCCAAAAGAGTGGCCTTATCTCAAGTAAGGCCACTCTTGTAATTTGGTAGAAAACGGTTGTGGTCGCGGTAAAGGAGTAGGCAATATGGTTGAATATGCCGTTCAGATGGAGCAAATCAACAAGTCCTTTAATAGTATCCCAGTCTTGCGAGATGTAGATTTTGATCTGCAAAAGGGTGAAGTCCACGCCCTGGTTGGAGGAAATGGCGCTGGGAAATCGACCTTAATGAAGATACTGGAGGGGGTTTATACACCCGATAGCGGCAAGATTTTGATCGATGGAAACCAGGTACAGATTCCCAATCCACGCGTTGCCCAGGCGCTCGGCATCGGGATGGTCTTCCAGGAATTTAGCCTGATATCTACCCTGACAGTAGCACAAAATATTTATCTCACCCACGAGCCGCACAGCGGAATTGGCCTCTTAAATGACGCCGAGGCTGAGACCCGTACTCGATCCCTTTTCAGTGATTTGGGGGTGGATATCAGCCCGCGCGCTCAAATGAACACACTGAGCACGGGATATTGGCAATTAACCGAAATCGCCAAGGCCTTATCCCGTAATGCACGGGTCTTGATTATGGATGAGCCGACAGCTTCGTTGACCGCCACTGAGACAAAGGTCTTGTTCGACTTGGTGCGCACTTTAAAATCCAATGGGATTTCGATTATTTATATTTCGCACCGGATGGAAGAGATCTTCCAGGTTGCTGATCGCATCACCGTGCTGCGCGATGGTCAGCGCATTATGACCGAAGCAACGGCGGACCTGACAATTAATCAGGTCATCGAGCATATTGTCGGTCGCAAGATGGGTGAAGCCTTTGCCTGGAAAGAGCACACTGTCGATCGTAGTGGAACCCCCTTACTTAAGGTGCAACATCTGAAGTCTGGACAAAGGGTGCAGGATATTAATTTTGAGGTACACCCGGGAGAAATCCTGGGCTTGGCCGGCTTGATGGGTAGCGGGCGAACGGAGCTCGTCCGGGCGTTGTTTGGCATCGACCCCATTCAATCCGGGCAAGTGTGGGTGAAGGGTTCCCAGGTTAACATTCACAACCCGCAGGATGCATTGTCAGCTGGCATCTGTCTGATTCCAGAGGACCGCCGCGCCCAGGGATTGGTACTGGATCATACCGTTAAGGATAACATGCTGCTACCATTATTACACAGCATACAAAAAAATGGCATTATTAATGACGCAACTGGCGACCGGTTGGTGAAATCTTATGTCGAAAGCCTGTCAATTAAAACTGATTCGATCAGTAAAATCATCCGCTATCTGTCTGGCGGCAACCAACAAAAGGTGGTCATCGCCAAGTGGCTGGCTTATAAACCAGAGATCCTGCTGATGGACGAGCCGACCGCCGGCGTCGATATTGGCGCAAAAACTGAAATCTTGGATATTATCCGCCGCTTGGCCGACGAAGGTAAAGCGGTAGTGTTGATTTCCTCGGAGTTTCCAGAATTGCTGGCGGTTGCAGACCGGGTGCTGGTCATCCGGAACGGAATTGTCAAACTGGATATAGACCGGGCTGAGATCGAGACCGAAGAGTTCTTACACCATGCAGTGCAGCGGACCACTGCCCAAGAAGTTAAGTTAAGCGAAGCCCAGCTTGCGCAGATTAAAGCAATGAAAGCAAGTGCGGCCATCGTTATGCACTATAGCGGGGATGACTGGTCCTCCGCTCAGATCGCCGGCCTCAAACACCAGTTTGATAAGATGGGCATCGAGGTCATCGCTGTTACTGATGCTCATTTCAAGCCAGAGCAGCAAGTTGCGGATCTTGAGGCGGTAATTGCGAAAAATCCAAATATCATTGTTTCCATTCCGACTGACCCGGTGTTGACCGTAGATGCGTATCGGAAAGCTGCCGAACAAGGCATTAAACTGGTCTTCATGGACAACATCCCTAAGGGTTTCAGGCCTGGGGCTGATTACATCAGTGTAGTTTCAGCTGATAATTATGGCAATGGAGTGGCGGCAGCACATATAATGGCGGATAAGCTAAGAGGTAAAGGTAAGATCGGCATTGTATATCATGCCGCTGATTTTTTCGCGACTCAGCAACGTTACCAGGGATTTAAAAAGACAATCGTAAATAACTATAAAGAGATAGATATCGTTGGTGAGTACGGGATTAGCGACGAGAACCTGGTGGGAGATACAGAAAAAGCAACCAGTGCGATGATTAGCGAATTTCCCGATT
>JAGDMX010000043.1 GCA_017860725.1 Chloroflexota bacterium
TCGTTGATCGTCGCGATATCAAAAACCGGTAGCAGATGCAGGTGCGTCAATCCGGCATCCTCCAACGCCTTCAAGTGCTTGACGCCATAAGTATCCGGTAAAGTGAAAGCCTTGAAAGTGCCTTTCAAGTCGTCTGGCACAGATGGGTCACTGGCACTAAAATCGCGCACGTGAAGTTCATATATCGTAATATCTTCCGGAGCGCCTAGTTCGGGCTTCTCCAACCCATCCCAGCCAGCGGGTTTAAGGGTCATGTCGCCCAGGTCAACAATTTGGCTCCGTATGCTGTTTGTTGACAGGCTGAAGGAGTAGGGGTCGGTAACCAGGTTGTGCTCTACCTGACCAGTAGAGTGGACGTAAACCTCAACATCGTACAGGTAATATCGGCTTTTCCATTCTGGCAAACCCGTGATGCTCCATACTCCGGAAGCAGGATCGAGGGTCATCGGGAACTCATCACTAGTCGTGGCTATCCCGGAATCCGCAAAGAGTTGCAATGAGACCGATATTGCCGTGGGTGCCCACACTCGCAAGGTAGGCACACCAGCATCCCAAGTCACGCCGAGTGTTCCGTCGTAAGAATAAAGATCGTCTAGTACACCGGGGATTTGAAGGCCAGTAGCATCCACCGGGCTGCCACTTGGATCGAGCGCTGATACAGCAATCTGACCTTTCAGGATTTCCGGTACTTGCGCCAGGTCCCCAGATTTGATCTTCAAGGCAGGCAGATTGGCTAAGTGCGGGAATTTCTCCTTTACTTCTGTAGATAAACCGATTGGATCACGCATCAGGGTGAAATAGTTCCCTCCAGTGATACCTGCTGTAGTTGCCTCCATGCCGCCTGTTGGTGAGTAATACAATCGGAAGGTGTTTTCAGACACCTCTCCGGCGACCCAAGCGATGGTGTTCTGATCTACCCAATATGCACGCTGCTCGTTGATATTTCCGGGATTCGGTCCGCCGGCAAACGGAACAGGGACGATATAGGGATTCTCAGGGTCAGCACCCTGCAATTGCCAGACCTCGTAACCATGTTGGTCAAAAGCCAGGATCTGATCTGGACCAGGGTCTTTTTCATCGCCGCGATGCAGGATGTAGCCAATCTGGGTCGCGTTATCGAACAGATCTACCTTGAAAACTAACCCAAAATTATCAATAGAGATAGGCTTGCGTGGTGTGGTCCAACCAGGATCCTCTGCACCACCCCAGGTGTGCAAACCCCAGAAATCTCGATAATCTGAGCTGCTGAAATCACCATAATCACCCGCTGGGCGATGGTAATGCAGGGTCACAAACCCCTCTGCCGCACCGCGTTGGGCATAGATCGTCTCATCAGCAGATAACAACCAGATCGTAGCATCATTAGCCGGGATGAAGCTTTGGTCCGGGCCAGGATCCTTAGTATCGCCGCGGTGAACGATGAAGTTCACAGGCTTGGTAGCGTCTACGATCTGGATATCCCAGTAAGCACCAAAGTCATCAATACCGGTAGGCTTCTTAGGACTGGTCCAACCAGTCCCCTCGGATGGATCGATAGCGTCACCCCACAAGTGCAAACCCCAGAAATTATTGTAGTCATTACTGGTCGGGTCACCATAGTCGCCATCAGGACGTTGGTAGTGAATAGTAACATAGCCCTGAGCAGCCGCTTGCGAAGTGTATGTCGTAGCATCGTCTGCTTTCAACCAAATCTCTGGCGTCAGGGCAGGATTGAAAGCCCGATCTGCATTCGTGCCATCTTTGATATCACCGCGATGAACGATATATCCTACGTTTGTAGAAACGCTGGGGAGTTTAACCCATGCAAATCGTCCATATTCATCCTCTCCCAGGAATGGTTTTGGAGAAGCCCAGTCAATGGTCCCTTCGATGTCACCCCACAGATGCAGGCCCCAGTAGTCGTTGAAATCACCAGTTGTATGATCGCCATAATCTCCATCCGGGCGGTAGTAGTGAATAATGGCGTAGGATGGGCTGGTCGAAGGAGGTTCGGGTGACCCGACAGTGACACTTACCTTAGCTGCATTTAAATTGCCTGCCAGGTCTTTGACAATCGCCTTGAATGTCAGAGATGTACCAGTTGAGAGTGCACTGGCATCAAAGAAAATTCGGTAGGGTGCATTATCGTCTGTGCCGATCACCTGGTATTCACCGCCGGCTACTGACACGGCAAAGGTTATTTCCGCATAATTGTTTGAACCCAGATTGGCAACAACCTCAAACCGCCCGTTCACTTCCGCACCAGCTGCAGGTGTCGATATCGCGATACTGGGCGCGTAGCTGTTGGTTGCCGCTGGGGAATCTGCCCGGTAAACGACAAATTCGAGTTCCGGAACCTGAACAGTGACGTTTCCTGTGCTATCGCTTGTCAGCAGTGCACCACCGACTGGATAGATTGCGCTAAAAGTGGTGTTAGGCGAATCCGTGCCAAATGTTGCTGTATCACTCGCTTCACTGTTGTTCAGCGCCACAATATACTCAACTTTTTCACTGCGCTCGATGCGCGAGAAGGCGAATATTCCTGCACCTCCCTCACTGTATCGTTGGATTTGAGCACCTTGACGCAAAGCCAGATGAGCATCACGCAACGCTGCAAAATTACTAAAGGATTGGTAAAGCGGATGGGATGGATCGAAGTTGTCGTCGGCAGTCGTCTTGTCCGTTCCGATCAGGTCATCGTCGTTGTAAGAAGCGACCTGGCTAGGGAACATATCCTGGCGTGCATCTTTATCGCCACCATCACCGGTAAAGCCCTGCTCATCACCATAGTAAAGTAGCGGAGCACCTCTTGAAAAAGCCATTAGGGCATTGGCAAGCCTGGCACGTGCCACACGTTCGGAGTCGCTTGCCCCAGCGTTAGCCAGATCAATCTCGCGACCCACCCGACCAATATCATGGTTGCCTATGAACTTGACTAATGCATAGGCATTGCTGTCATTGTCGGTGTAATAGTCGTCGCCGGTGAAGAAATCGCGCAGTTGATCTGTTGGCTGGCTGTATACTGCAAATTGCTTGGCTGCTCCATCAAAACCAAAGTCCAGTACCGAAGGGTATGGTAAAGCAGTCGTATAGCGGCTGGTATAGGCTGGATCACCACTGAATACCTCGCCGAATAAGAAGAAATCAGGGATACCCTGTGCATTGGCATGTGTCAGGATTTCCGGTACAAACCGCTCCCACAATTCATCATTAACGTGTTTTACGGTGTCGACACGGAAACCATCGATACCGAACTCTGTGATCATATTTTTATGAATATCGATCAAGCCGTTCACCACATCGGGATGCTCGGTAAATAAGTCATCGAGGCCGACAAAATCTCCGTAAAGTGAGTTTTCTCCAGAAAAAGTTGAGTCGCCTCTGTTGTGATAATAAATCGGATTATTTAACCAATCCGGATTTTTGATAGTCGCCTCATCTGGGTCGGGTATGAAAGGCACGTATGGGAAGCTGACTGCCGGATCCAAAGATGGAAAGGCACCAGTGCCTGCATAATCGCGATCATCGAACACATTACCGCTTGCATCACGATATGGATAATCTGACTTATTACGGTATGTGAAAACCCCACCTTCGTAGGAGATTACGTCGGCGGTATGGTTGAGGATGACGTCAAAGAATACCTTCATGCCACGCGAGTGTGCCTCATTAACCAAATCAACCATTTCTTGATTGGTGCCGAAGTGTGGGTCAATCTGGGTAAAGTCAACCTGCCAATAACCATGGTAGGCCGACGATGAACCTGCGATTGTGCCATTTCCCTGTACCCATTTGCTGGTGAATGGCGGCGAAATCCATACCGCCGTGACTCCTAAACCTTCAAGGTAGTCTAGCTTACTGAATAATCCGGCAATATCACCACCGTGATAGTATCCTTTATCAGTGGGTAGGTAACCATTGATCAGGGGATCCCCACTGCTATCACCGCCACTATCGTTAGCAGGATTGCCATTAGCGAAGCGATCTGTCATGGCGAAGTAAAAGAACTCATCCGCCGCCGAGCTGCGGACTGGGTCACGCACTAAACGCTCATCCCCGGGCTCTAAACCACCTGCGGTAACTGAAATCGTCAAGACATGACTGGTAGCATCATACATAAATTTGACGGTCGCATCCGGCGGAACAGCAAAAGTGAGATTCGGTCCATTCTGCACACCGCCTGCGCCATAATTGATATCCCAGCTCTCGTTGAGCGCAACCTTCCCTTCATAATTTCCAGAAGGCAGAGCTGTGGTCTCGAAAGTATAAATACCATCGCCATCGATGTCTTGCAGCCAGGAACGCAAGCAAGAAGGATCCCAGTCGCTGCTGCATCCGAGTTCGCTCTGGAAATTTCCGGGCGAAACGGCTATGATTGACGTTTTATTATCTGTGATCCAGTGACTCTTGGGGTCAAAATAAAACTTGACTGGATTTCCATCGGCGCTTAGTGGAATATTTGGACCATCGCGTTGAGCGCCCATGCCATAATTTTCGGTCCAACTGTTGTTTAAGGCTGCTTTATATTCATAGCTACCCACAGGCACAGTGAAGGTTTGCTGGAAAACGTCGTCATTAGTATCGTAATTAAGATAAGTCGCGGTGCAGCTCGGGTCCCAATCCCCCCCACAGCCAAGCTCTGATTGCAGGCTACCCACCAAGGTAACAGTCGTTCCCGATACAACCTGGATCGTCAGCACATGGGTAGCTGAATCGTAGCTGAAGGTCACTTCGGAATTGGCCACTTCCACCGAGAACGGAATATTCGGCCCATTCTGCACACCACCAGCACCATAGTTCACATCCCAGCTTTCGTTAAGTGTGACTTTGGCTTCGTAATTACCCGGTGGCAGGTTTTTCGTTGTGAAACCGTAGGTATTATCACCATCCGGGTCCTGCAGCCAGGAGCGCATGCAAGAAGGGTCCCAGTCGCCGGCACACCCCAGCTCGCTTTGAAAACTACCGGGCACCGTGGCAATCTCGGAATTCTGGTTACTGGTGATCCAATGACTATTGTGGTCATAATAGAATTTAACCTGGGTGTTGATATCCAGGTTAAGTGGAAGATTGGAGCCATTGGGCTGGGCATTCGCCCCATAGTTCTCGTCCCACGAGCCATTGAGGGCAGCCTTATACTCCCAAGTCCCCGCTGGCACCAGGAAAGTACCCTGCCAAATGTCATCACCTGCATCAAATGTCAAAAATGTTGCAGAGCAATCTGGCTGCCAGTCACCCGGACAGCCCAATTCACTCTGCAAGGACCCGGCGATCGCCACACTGGTCGGCGGGTCTGTATGGGCGGCATTGGCAATTTGTGTCGGTCCGCTGCCAAGCAACAGGCCACTAAAGATCCCAAGCAGTGCCAGAACGGATACAAGAATTTGTCCGAACTTTTGATTTTTCATTATATTTTTTCCTCAAAGGCAAACAGACTGGGTAGATTTACTGCCGGATACTTGAAGTCGTAACAATACTTATCTACGACTATACGAATGATTGACTTGGGCTGGTTATTTGCCCCCATGCGTCTTCACTCTCCTATAACAAAATTATAGTGCGCACCCCAAAAACTGTCAATCTAAAACATTAAAGTCTACTCTTTGATCGTTCTCGTTAGTGTATACTTTTGATTGAAAAGCCCTAAGTTTATGTGAATCGGGATAAAAGGATTTTGGGTTTACCAAAACACCCTATTTTTCTTAGCCCGAACTGACGTTAAGTTGATATTTCAATACCAAGAGGTGAATTAACATGGTCAGCATACCGGAAAAATTTCTTGATCTATTCCAAAAACGCGCCTTTGCCCATCTGGCAACATTAATGCCAGATGGCAGTCCTCAAATAACTCCAGTGTGGATTGATTATGATGGTACTTATCTCGTTGTGAACAGCGCCAAAGGTCGCCTTAAAGATAAAAACATGCGCCGTGACCCGCGCGTGGCCATTGAGATCAGTGATCCAGACGACCCGTATCGCTACTTCCAGGTGCGCGGCCGGGTGGTCGAAATCACTGAGCAAGAAGCTGATGAGCATATCGATAAAATGGCATATAAATACCAGGGGAAAGAACGTTATCCCTACAGACGCCCTGGTGAGGTACGTGTCGTCTATAAGGTGTTGCCAGAACATGTATCTGCATAAATTAACGAGCACTGCCCCGAAGGAGCCGCCATTACTACGTGAGGCGTTAATCAGCAAGTTATAAGTAAGAGTGGGAGCAGGAGTAAAAGTAATGTTTGAACTATCTATTGCCGACATCCAGCACAAGCTGGCGATCGGCGAATTGACCTCTTATCAGCTTGTCAACTATTTCTTGAAGCGGATCGAGGCCATCGACCGCGACGGTCCATCCTTAAACTCGATTCTCGAAGTCAATCCGGATGCCCACGAGCTGGCAATTAAATTGGATAATGAACGACGAGCCGGCAAGGTGCGTAGCCCTCTTCACGGCGTCCCAACTGTCCTGAAGGATAATATCGATACTCACGATCGAATGACCACAACTGCAGGTTCGCTCGCCTTGGAGGGCTTTATTGCCGACCATGACGCATTTCTGGTCAAGCGTCTGCGCCAGGCTGGAGCTTTGATCCTAGGCAAAGCCAATTTAAGTGAATGGGCAAATTTCCGCTCAACTCGTTCAACCAGTGGCTGGAGCAGCCGTGGCGGTCAAACACGCAATCCCTATGCCTTGGACCGCAATCCGTGCGGCTCTAGCTCGGGATCTGCTGTGGCAGTAGCAGCTGATCTGTGTACCGTTTCGATTGGGACAGAAACCGACGGCTCAATTGTCTGCCCTGCCCACGCCAATGGAATTGTCGGCATCAAGCCAACCCTGGGATTAGTGAGCCGTTCAGGGATTATCCCAATCGCTCACAGCCAGGATACAGCCGGACCAATGGCGCGCAGCGTAGCGGATGCAGCGGCGCTATTAGGTGCTATGACCGGAGTGGATCCTGAAGATACGAGCTCTAGTGACAGTGACGGTCGCTATTATCATGACTATACGCAATATCTTGATGTTAACGGTATGCAAAATGCTCGCCTTGGGATTGCCCGTAATTATTTCGGTGCCAATCCGCGCGTTGACGCCCTGATCGAAAATGCAATCCAGTTGATGAAAGATCTTGGCGCAGAAATCATCGATCCCGCAACAATCGAGACTGATGATAAATGGTCTAAGAGCGAAATTGAAGTATTACTCTATGAGTTTAAAGCCGACCTTGATAACTATCTCTCAAGACTTGGTCTGCAAGCTCATGTTCATTCTCTCAAAGAAGTCATAGAATTCAACGAACACAACCAGGATCGGGTCATGCCTATCTTTGGGCAAGAGCGCATGTTGGCCGCTGTGGAAAAAGGTCCCTTGACACACAAGAGATATCTTAATGCCCTAATAAAAAACCACCGGTTAACCCGTGCCGAAGGTATCGATGCTACTTTATTTAAATTCAACCTGGATGCATTGATTGGACCAACTGGGGGACCGGCTTGGCTAACCGACTGGGTTAATGGCGATAATTATTCAGGCCCAGACACATCATCAGCCGCGGCAGTAGCTGGGTATCCACACATTACAGTTCCTGCCGGCTATGTGCACGGACTACCAATTGGCATTTCTTTCATCAGCACTGCCTGGCAGGAACCCAGGTTAATTCGGCTGGCTTTTGCCTACGAACAAGCCAGCCGAGCAAGGGTCCCGCCGGAGTATGTACCCAGCATAAAATTCCAGTTCTGATCAGGAGAGCAGCAGCTCGATCGACGCCAATCCTTCGCGGAAATCGCTGCCCAGGTAATAACCAGTCATTCGCAAACGCCACTCCGGTTGCAGGGCAAAAACACGCCCACCGTAACCGATCACCGGTCTACCAGATTGAGCGGCTTCAGGTAAGTATTGAGGCCAATTGAGAATTTCGGCTGCCACGCCTTCTGTCATAGCCACCAGGATAACCATTGGAGGAGTCAGCTCACGCACAAAGCCTGCCAGTTCCTGCAGAGGCACAGCCTGTCCAAGGTAAGCCACCGGCCAACCGCGCCTGCGAAGAAGCGCACCCAGGATTAAAAGGCTGCCTTCGTGCCACTCATTCGGACCGCAAGCCATGACGATTGGATTTTTCGCCCGTGGTGGTGGTCCGCTCATCATCCACATGAGTAACCTTTGTCGTAAATAATTGGTTGCTAGATGTTCGGTTGCCACGCTGACCTGACCATTCAGCCAGGCATCGCCGAAATGAGCAATCGATGGACCGATTACATCCAAGATCATATCATCTGGGGAAGAGGCTGCTAATGAATCCGCCAGGACGATATCGGCTGCGGCTAGGTCTCGCCGAATTAAAGCCTCCACCAAACGTTTATTGAAGATTTGTAAGTGATCCGTAGGTGGCACAATGCTTAAATCGTCGCTTTGAGAATAACCCGGAGTGACCTGAAGTAAATGACCTGTTGATTCCTGGTGCCGAAGAGCATTGATCGCCTGAGCGGTCTGCATACCTTCTTCGATACGATCTTTGACCCATCGTAAACGCAAGACATCATGCTCGGAATACAACCTATGACCACCGGCTGTCCGCTCGGACTCGGGAAAATCATAACGGCGCTCCCAAGCCCGCAGAGTGGCCATAGAAACACCCGTCATCCTTGAGACTACTCCAATATTGTATAGAGGCTCATGATTACCAACTTTGACATCTGGCAATGGACTCATATTTTCTCCAGATTTAACAATTTATATAACTATTGTAAACATATCATAGCAGTTATGCTAGGTATTGTCAAGATATTTACACATATTCTATACAAGACCTTGACAAGCGAAACGATTATCAATATAATCTCTTTTGTAAGCTTATTTCTTTTATCGACAAAAAAATGTGTCTCAATCTCTTTGTCGACAATTCTGTATAAGTTGGAGGCTCGACCATGCGAGTAATAATTACAGGTGGCACCGGTTTTCAAGGCCGGCCTCTCAGCGCAAACCTGGTGAACGCTGGTTATGAGGTGATTGTTTTAAGCCGCAATCCCCAAGCATATAAGGAGCAACTACCGTCCGGAGTACGCATCGAACAGTGGGATGGACAGTCGGCGCAGGGTTGGGGAATGTTAGCAGAAGGTGCCGAAGCAATTATTAATATGGCGGGTGAAAATATGGCTGCTGGACGCTGGACCGAAAAAAGCAAGCAAATTATCCGCTCCAGCCGGATTAATGCCGGTAAGGCAGTGACCGAGGCTATCGCGCAAGCTAAAGACAAGCCAAAGGTCGTCATTCAATCCTCTTCAGTTGGTTATTACCCCTCAGGCAGTGATCAGGTCTTGACCGAAGAGAGCCCGAATGGGAATGATTTCCAAGCCAGCGTCTGCTTGGATTGGGAAGCCTCCACCGTACTGGTAGAGCAATCCGGTGTTCGACGGGTAGTTATCCGTACCGGTCTACCGCTCAGCCCTGAAGGTGGTGTACTGGGTCGTTATCTGCTGCCCTTCAAACTATTCGCCGGAGGGCCATTAGGCAGTGGTAAACAGTGGACACCCTGGATTCATATGGCTGATCAAATCGGTGCAATTCGTTTCTTGCTCGAAAATCCGCTCACATCCGGGATCTACAATCTCTGTAGTCCGAATCCGGTGAGCAATAAACAGTTTGCACAGGCCATCGGTAAGGCAATGGGGCGTCCGTCGGTTGTACCTGTCCCAGGATTTGCGTTGAATATGGTATTTGGAGAGATGGCCGATGAAATGCTGCTTGTCGGCTGGCGAGCTCTACCAAAACGTTTACAGGAAGCTGGCTATGTCTTCCGCTTCCCAGAGATCGGACCAGCCCTGCAAGACCTTTTAAAGAAGTAAAGCATCATTAGAACACGGAGGAATAGCCATGAAAATCGGTATCATTGGCAGTGGTTTCGTTGGATCAACCGCTGCCTATGCTATGGTTATGCGCGGCATAGGACGGGAAATTGTCCTGGTTGATGTGAACCGTGCCCGAGCTGAGGCGGAAGCCTCCGACCTGCTACACGCTGTTCCGTTTGCTCATCCGATGGAAGTTCATGCTGGCGAGTACGCCGATCTAGCAGATGCCCGGCTGGTCATATTAACTGCCGGTGCAAGCCAGAAACCAGGCGAAACCCGGTTGGAGCTGTTAGGGCGCAATGCGCGCATTTTCCAGCAAATTGTTCCTCAAGTTTTACACTATGCCCCAGATGCGATCCTATTAGTGGCAACTAATCCGGTTGATATTATGACCCACCTGGCAGCGCGTTACGCGCTGGAATTAGGAGTGCCATCCAGCCGCGTGATCGGCTCTGGCACATCTCTGGATACCGCCCGCTTTCGCGCCCTGCTAGGTCGCCAGCTACGAGTAGATTCCCAGCATGTACATGCTTATGTGCTAGGCGAACACGGCGACTCGGAGGTGCTCACCTGGTCGTTGGTTACTGTCGGTGGTTTACCACTGGACGATTTTTGTGATACCACTCATATGGCTGTATGCAATGAGGATCGCAGTATTATCGACGAGCAGGTTCGCCGGGCGGCATATCATATCATTGAAGGCAAAGGTTCTACTTATTATGGTATCGGCAGCGCGCTGGCACGCATCACCGAAGTAATTTTACGCGATCAAGATGCCATCCTCACCCTCTGCACACCGCTGGCTGATGTGGAAGGTGTCAAAGACGTCACAATTTCAATGCCCCACCTGGTAGGAGGTAGTGGAATCCTTGCTACCCTTTTCCCAACCCTTGATAGCGAAGAGCATGCCGCTTTACGCAACAGTGCCCAGCTCATCAAAAACCTGATTGACGAGCTGAGAGCCTGAAACCACCCATCGCGTCTATCAAGGATGTTTATGTCTAGCACAATCTGGTGGATCCGGCGGGACTTGAGATTAGCCGATAACCAAACTCTGCAGGCTGCCCTACAGCAATCTGAGCAGGTCATCCCGGTATTTATCCTGGACACAAAACTGCTGGCATCTCGCTATATTGGGGAAAAACGCCTTGCATTCCTGCTTCATGGGCTGCGCTCGTTGGACAGTGAATTACGCAAGAGGGGAAGCCGCCTAATCCTCCGGCAAGGCAACCCTTTGGAAGAATTGAATCGTCTAGTGATCGAGTCAGGTACCCAGAATATTTACGCCGAGCCCGATTACTCACCATACGCCGTTCGCCGTGACACACATGTCGCCAACAAACTGCGTGTAGTGTGGACAGGCAGTCCGGCGATCCTGCCGCCGGGTTTGGTGACAAAACCCGACGGAGATCCTTATACCATCTTTACACCCTTTAGCCGCGCCTGGAAATCCCTTTTCTCACCCGAGAAAGTTGCCTTTATCCCAGCCCCAGAGAGTATCTCTACACCCGAGAACTTGGCATCCATGTCGGTTCCGGAATATCCTGCTCTTCCCGACTACATGTCATTCGAAGCCTCAGAGGAGGAAGCAGCTCGCAGGTTAAATTCATTCACTCAAGAGTTAAATCCAAAAATAGAATCATATGCAACCAACCGTGATAGACAAGACTTGAACGGTACCTCCCAGCTATCGCCCTATCTCCGCTTCGGTCTAATTTCTGCCCGCCAAGTAGCCGCTACAGCCTGGTCAGCCTACCAAGCTGCTGAGAATCCAGAAGGGCGTAAAGGCGCCGAGATCTGGCTGAATGAGCTGATCTGGCGTGATTTTTATATCCACATACTGCATCACTATCCACAAGTTCGCCGAGAAAACTTTCGCCTGCCACATGTCAAATGGGACAACCGCCCTGAA
>JAGDMX010000295.1 GCA_017860725.1 Chloroflexota bacterium
GGCGGAGAGAGCCGCGATGCTTCGCAAGCAGCTCCAGCCTGGACAGCGATACCTGCGCGGTCTGTTCTCTGGTGGTACTTTGTGTTATGAAGCGCAGGTGATCTGGCGTGAAGCTCTGTCCGAGCCGGTTTTCTCCAACGCGCCACTGGATAAAGAAAACCAGCTCCCCGACTCAACCCGCAGCCAGGGGCACACAGCGGTCGACCTGGGCGAAGAGGAGTTCACTGTCGGCAGACCGCATCCGATGATCGACAACAGCCTGCGTATCCGGCGTCTGCTCCAGGAAGCTGGTGATCCGGAGGTGGCGGTCATCCTGTTAGATGTCGTCCTGGGTTTTGGAGCACACCCCGACCCGGCCGCCGAGCTGGCTCCGGCAGTGCTGAAAGCCCGTAACCTGGCTACCCAGAGCGGCAGAGGCTTGATCGTGGTCGCCTCTGTGACAGGCACGGAAGAAGACCCTCAGCGGCTGAGCCGCCAAGTGCAGACTTTGGAGCAAGCCGGTGTGGTTGTCTGTCCGAGCAATGCCACTGCTTCCAGGCTGGTGACGAGAATTGTGAGCAGCCATGAGTAACTCCAAGATCCAAGATTTTTTCGGCAAACCGCTAACCATCGTCAACATTGGGCTAGGAAGCATGGCGCAATCGGTTCGGGACCAGGGGGTGCCGGTCTTAGATGTCGATTGGCGACCTCCGACAGAAGGATTACCGCGCCTGCATACCACTCAGAGCGGTATTGATATCGACACCGCCAATGCAGAAGCCTGCCGGCGAATCAAGTCTGGAAGGCCGGTACTGGTGGGCATGGGCATTGCCCGAGATGTGATACCCGGGATGCACGCTCACATGATCCTGCACGCCGGACCCCCGATCACCTGGGAGCGGATGTGCGGCCCGCAGCGTGGGGCGGTTATTGGGGCACTGGTTTATGAAGGCATGGCGCAAGATGAAGCACAGGCGGAGAAGCTAGCCGCCTCGGGAGCCATCGAGTTTTCGCCCTGCCACCATCACCATAGTGTCGGTCCAATGGCAGGCATCATCTCAGCATCCATGCCGGTCTTCATCCTGGAAAACAAGTCTTTTGGCAACCGAGCTTTCGCCACGCAGAACGAGGGGCTGGGCAAAGTGCTGCGCTACGGTGGATTAGGACCAGAAGTGTATACCCGATTGAAGTGGATGGAAACTGACCTGTATCCCACCCTGGATCGCGCCCTGCAAACCTTGCCCGACGGTATCGATCTACGCAGCCTGATTGCCCAGGCGCTGCACATGGGCGACGAGTGCCATAACCGCAACCGGGCGGGGACTTCCCTGTTCTTACGGGCGATCGGGCCGGCATTAGCGCGCACCAGCCGAGATGGCGAGATTCTTGCCAGAGTCATCGAGTTCATCGATCGTAACGATCACTTCTTCCTGAACTTGAGCATGCCCGCTGGTAAGGCCATGCTTGAGCCAGCAGAAGGGGTTGATGGGAGCAGCATTGTAACGGTAATGGCGCGCAATGGCACGGATTTCGGCATCCGCCTGTCCAGCATGCCCGAGCGTTGGTTCACGGCTCCGGCGGGCATCGTCCAGGGGTTGTATTTCCCCCAGTTCACCGAGGCCGATGCCAATCCCGATATCGGCGATAGTACCATCACTGAGACCGCCGGTTATGGCGGCATGGCCATGGCGGCCGCGCCGGCGATCGTCAAGTTCGTCGGCGGTTCGCCACAGCTTGCCACGCAAACTACACTGGAGATGTACGAGATCACCTTCGACGAGCACGAGCAGTTCACTATCCCGGCGCTCAATTTCCGCGGCACACCCTGCGGTATCGATGTGCGCCTGGTGATGGAGACCGGCATCCTGCCGCAAATCAACACTGGCATTGCACATAAAAATCCCGGCGTCGGCATGGTTGGAGCGGGTATTCTAAGAGCACCGGAAGCCTGCTTCCGAGAGGCGTTTGATGCATTTCAAAGAATCTAAAAACGTTAAGACGCAAAGTGTGCTAAGAAAATCAGAAAAAGGAGCTATATATGAAATTTCTCGACCTCACCATTCCACTCGGTATTGGCACACCCCCCTGGCCAACCTACGAGCCGCTACAGGTGAAATACTTCAAAAGGCTGGCGCCAAATGGGGCTAATGGACAATTGCTCACTCATTCCAATCACTTGGGAACACACCTGGATGGCGAAATACATTTTTTCACACCCGGCAAGGATATGGCCTCGCTCGATATGGATTACCTGGTACACGATGCCGCGGTCGTCGACCTGAGCGATGTGTGCGGAGACTATGATGTATATACCAGCCAGATGATCGAAGAACGCGTTGAAGTCAAAGAAGGCGATATCTTGATCATCCATACCGGCTATCATCATTTTGGCTGGGATATGCCCACCGCTAACGAGATCCGCTACATGGTGATGCATCCCGGACCCGACCGCGAGTTTGCCGACTGGGCAAAGGCTAAGAAGCTTCGCTGGATCGGGGTGGATTGTGGCAGCGCCGACCACCCCATGAACACCATCATCCGGGATTGGATGCCGCGCCAGGCCCGCCAGGCCGACAAAGTCTTTAAGAAGAAATTTGGCAAACCCCTGGCGGAATACTTCGATGACACGAAGTACCAGCTGATGCATATCGAGATGTTCCCGTACGGTATCGTGCATGCCGAGTGCATCGGTGGCGACCTGGATCTGATCCTAAACCGGCGCGTCCCAATAGGATTCTTCCCCTGGCGCTTTGTCGATGGCGAGTCGAGCATTGGACGCTGCGTGGCGGTTCTGCAGGACCATGAGTATGAAGAAATAATGGCCAAAAAAGCCGCCATGCCCAAGACGCGCTTTGGCGATGGTTATGATCCTGCGCATGTGGATAGCATCAACCGGTTAAGCATAGCCAATTTGGAGTAGTACCCTTAGGCAGTTACACAGCAGCTTAGCTTGCCGGCAGTCGAATTCTGTAGATCGGCTTTTGATAAACAATCAATAGGAGGTTTTTGCATGGCAATAGATATGGAACTTGAGGAAGTTCTGCGTCCCCAACAATATCCAATGATGCCTTACCCGCCCAAAGTGATCACGCTGGCAAACGGCAATAAGATGGTTGTCCGTCAGGCACAGAGGGAAGAAGTACCTGCCATCCTTCAGGGAGTTCTACCCTGCCTGTTCATCCCGCGTGACTATTACGACATTGTCAGCGCCAGGTTGTACGGCGAGCTATTGGCCTGGTATCGCTACCGGGTAAAAAGCGAATACTGTCTAATCGGCCAGATCGATGGTTACCTGGTTGGGGCGGTCAATGGGCGGCTGGAAAATGAAAAAGTCGGTATGAGCTACCACACCCTGGCAATCGACCGTGGCTTGCGCATCGGTTCGCACCTGTTCGCCGCCAAGATGGAATACCACATGGAGTACCTCAACCAGGACGAAGTCTTGATCGTGGCCGAAAGCCCAATTGGCTTCCGGCGCTGGATGATCGAGTACCCCTTAGAGGCGACCAAGATTCCACACGAGCTGGGTGGTGGTGACTCTTACCGTCTGACACGCGAGATCTATTTCAACGCCAAGCCACGCCTGGTGGTGGGCGACCGGCCTGTGCCTCCCGATTTGCTGGCCAAGGCCGAAGAAGAAGTCCTGATCGTCGATGAAGACATTATCCGCGAAAAAATCTCCGGGCTGAAGGGACGGTGACATCATGAGAGACGTAGCAGTGATTGGCGTCGGCATGATCCAGTTCGGCCGGCGCGATGAAGATACTTTGATGGATATGCTGGCGTATGCTTCTTTGAAGGCTCTGGACGACGCCGGCATGGGAGACGGTACTGTCGATAGTGTATACGTCGGCAATATGGGTAGCGGGATGCTGCAGCACCAATCCGCGGTAGCCAGCTCACTGGTAGACCGGCTCAGCCTGCTGCCGGCTGCCGCCGATACCGTCGAGAATGGCCCGGCTTCGGGTGGCTCGGCAATTAAGAATGGTGTCCTGGCGGTAGCCTCCGGTTATTACGATACCGTGCTGGTCGCCGGAGGTGAGAAGATGCGCGAGGTCACCGGCTGGCGGGCGACAGATTTCGTCGCCACCATGACCCACCCACAGGCTGAATATCCTTACGGGATTACACTTCCCGGGATGGCGGGTATGTTCACTCGCCTATATATGGAAAAATACAATGTCACGCGGGAGATGCTGGTGGCGGTATCGCTCAAGAACCAAGAAATCGGTGCTTTGAACCCCTATGCGCATGTCGAGATGGCGCTGAGTAAAAACGGTATCTACGACAGCCCGCATTCGGTGGTCAACAATCCGGTTATTGCCGATCCGCTGCACCTGTATGACGCCTGCCCGGTCAGCGATGGAGCCGCTGCTGTAGTTATCTGTGCCCTCGACAAAATTAAAAACCCCGCCAAACCACCCGTGGTCATCGCTGGTTTCGGCCAGGCGACCGATACCCAGACGCTGCAGGAGCGCGAGGATCC
>JAGDMX010000296.1 GCA_017860725.1 Chloroflexota bacterium
CTTTCATGGTCGGTTGAGCTGTGTGAACAGCTAAAAGAACTTGCTAAAGTGGTGGAATGTTTCACCTACCCTGACCAGCCGCATACCTTCCAGGGCGATGGTAGCGAATTGTTCATGCAGCGCGTGATCGACTTTTACGACAGGATACTGCGTAACTAACTCTATGATAAGCGAGGGATCTGGTGGCGATTGAAGTTGCTTTAATTTTGATACTGATCCTATCGAATGGGTTGCTGTCCCTGGCCGAGATGGCAATTGTCTCGGCGCGCCAGGCACGCCTGCAAATACAAGCTGAGATGGGCGATGAAAAGGCGCAGCAAGCGAGCCTGCAAATACAAGCTGAGATGGGCGATGAAAAGGCGCAGCAAGCGATTGCCTTAGCCCAAGACCCGGCCGATTTGTTGTCCACCGTACAGATTGGAATCACCTTGATCGGTGTGCTGGCAGGGGTATTCAGCGGCGCCACAATTGCAAAAAATATTGCTGCCTGGTTAATGAATTTTGACCAGCTGGCCCCTTATAGCGAAGCGATATCGGTCTTTATCGTGGTACTGGTGGTCACCTATTTCACTCTGGTGCTGGGCGAGCTAGCCCCCAAGCGCCTGGCGCTAAGTAATCCGGAAAAAATTGCCCGGCAGATCGCCCGGCCGATGAAAACACTATCACGCCTCGCATCCCCGCTGGTGCGCTTGTTGGGCTTTTCAACCAACGTAGTCTTGCGATTACTCGGCGTACACCCATCCGATGCACCACCAGTGACCGAAGAAGAGCTCAAGGTGTTGATGGAGCAAGGCACTCAGGCGGGTGTGTTCGTAGAAGCCGAACAGGATATGGTAGAAGGTGTGCTAGGCCTTGCCGACCGGCGGGTGGATGCCTTGATGACCCCCCGGACGGAGATCCTTTGGCTGGATCTGGATGATCCCTTGGAAGTGAACCAGCAAAAAATCGCGGGAAGCCCGCATTCCCGACTGCCGGTAGCCGAGGGAGATTTGGATCAAGTATTAGGCATCGTCCAGGCACGCGATTTACTGTCCAAGACCCTCAATTGTGAGCCACTCGATCTGCGAGCTGACCTGGTACATCCCTTGTTCATCCCGGAGAGCATGCGCGCCCTGGAAACCCTGGAACTCTTCCGGGAATCGGGAATGCACGTAGCCCTGGTAATTGACGAATTCGGCGGGTTGCAGGGGTTAATCACCTATTATGACATTCTGGAAGCGATTGTCGGTGATATGCCATCCTTGAGCGAGCCAACCGATCCCAGGATCGTACGACGCGAAGATGGCTCATGGTTAATTGATGGGAAGTTACCTTTGGAGGATTTCAAAGAAATTTTCGAGATTAAAAAACTACCCGAAGAGGAAGCCGGTTATTATCAGACCATGGGTGGTTTCGTGATGACTTACCTGGGGCGCATCCCGAATGTCGCTGACCATTTTGAGTGGGAGGGAATGCGCTTTGAAATAGTGGACATGGATGGGCTGCGAGTGGATAAAATCCTACTCACTCCCCTCCAGGCGGGAACCTAAACGCTTGGAAGACCGGTCAAATAGTGAACCAGCTTGAATCGACTACAGAAAGCAGGAGGATCTATGAAATACATCATTAAACAGGCCGTAGTCATTGGATCCGGCACGATGGGGGCGGCAATTGCTGCCCACCTGGCAAATGCCGGCGTACCCGTAACCCTTCTGGATATCGTGCCCAACAAACTATCTCCCGAAGAAGAGAAGAAAGGGCTGACCCTGCAAGATAAAGTCGTGCGCAACCGCATCGTCCAGCAGGGTCTGGAGCGAGCCATCACTTCTCGACCCGCCAGCTTCTTCAGCTCGGAACACACCAGCCTGGTGAAGGTGGGCAATTTAGAAGACGATTTTGCAGTCGTTGGCAAAGCCGATTGGATTATCGAAGCCATCGTCGAGAATCTGGAGATTAAACGCCGCTTGATGGAACGCGTCGATGCCATTCGCTTGCCGCACGCCATCATCAGCACCAACACCTCCGGGCTACCGGTACATTCGATTGCCGAGGGGCGCACTGAGAGCTTTCGCCAGCACTTTCTGGGTACGCACTTTTTCAACCCGCCGCGCTACCTGAAGCTGCTGGAAATCATCCCAACCCCAAACACACTCCCCGAGGTGACCCAGTTCATCTCTTATTTTGGCGAATATCGCCTGGGGAAGGGGATCGTCCCGTGTAAAGACACCCCCAACTTCATCGGCAACCGCATCGCATTTGGGCAGGCAGCTTTTGCGTTGGATTACATCCTGGAAAACGGTTATACCGTCGATGAGGTCGATGCCATCACTGGGCCGGCGATAGGCCGCCCCAAAACCGCTACCTTCCGGCTGATCGACCTGGTAGGCCTGGATGTGTGGGATCATGTAGGTCGCAATCTGGCGCCCGCTATCCCTCACGATCAGCATGCCTTGAAATATTTGGGATCGGAGCAGGTTAACCGCCTGATGGCCACCATGCTGGAACGTGGCTGGCTGGGGACGAAAACCAAGGTCGGATTTTATAAAGAGGTTCGCAAGCCGGATGACAGCAAGGAATTCTGGTCGCTAAACCTGGAGAGCCTGGAGCACGAACCCCCAAAGAAGGTGCGCTTCGAATCAATTGGCAAGGTGAAAGATGAAGAAAAGCTCGCCAACCGGATGAAAACGCTGGTCGCGGCAGAGGATCGGGCGGCGCAGCTCGTGCGTGCCTTAACCTACCAAGGTCTGGCTTATGCCTCCGAATGCATCCCGGAAGTTGCCGATACGCCCAAGCCGATTGACGATGCCATGCGCTGGGGATTTGGCAATCAAGCCGGACCGTTTGAAATTTGGGATATGCTGGGCATAGTTGAGTGCAGCGCAGCCATGAAAGCCGCCGGCTTCCCACCGGCCGGCTGGGTGGATGAAATGATCGCTGCCGGGCATACGGCCTTTTATCAGAAGCAAGGCGACCAGGTCATCGGAGTATACAACCCGATAAAAAAAGCCTACGAATTGCTGCCGCGATCCCCAGGCGTGATCGTTCTTAAGGACGAGAAAGCCAATAGCAAACTCATCAAGCGCAATCCAGGCGCCAGCCTGATCGACCTGGGAGACGGGGTGGCCTGTGTCGAGTTCCACGCCAAGATGAATATCCTGGACGATGATACTTACGGGATGCTGATTCACGGTTTGGATCAGGTGGAGCGCGAGTTTGAGGCGCTGGTGGTCGGTACTGAGTCAGAACACTTCAGCGCCGGAGCCAACCTGTTCCTGATCGTCATGTTGGCCCAAAATGGGCAGTGGGAGCAACTGGGACAGGCCGTCCAGATGCTGCAACAAACCAATTTGCGGATACGTTACTTCCCTAAACCGGTTGTGGTGGCGCCGGTTGGCTACGATCTGGGCGGCGGCGCTGAGCTAACCCTGCATGCTGGGCGGGTGGTGGCAGGCGCCGAGCTGTACACCGGCCTGGTGGAGATCGGCATGGGCTTGATCCCGGCAGGTGGCGGCACGAAAGAGATGGTGCGGCGGCTGCTGAACCCGGCGATGCGCACTAAAAACACGGAGGCATTGCCATTCCTGCAGCGCATCTTCGAACAAGTCGGCATGGGCAAAGTAGCTACCAGCGCTGAGGAAGCCCGCCAGATGGGGATCCTCAGCCCGCAGGACCGGGTAGTGATGAACCGCGATTACCTGATTGCCGAAGCCAAGCGTGAGGCGCTCCACATGGCTCATTCCGGTTACGCACCGCCCCTGCCGGAGAAAATCTACGCCGCTGGGCGCGATTACCTGGCCGCCCTGCGCGTCGGCATCCATATGATGAAAGAAGGCTGCTATATCACCGAATATGAGGCGGTGATGGCTAACCAGCTGGCGAATGTCATGACCGGTGGCGAGCTGAGCCAGCCTGCCTGGGTCGATGAGCAGTATTTCCTGGATCTGGAACGCGAGGCTTTCCTCTCACTATGCGGCGAGGAGAAGACCCGAGAACGGATCTGGACATTTCTCCAGTCCGGAAAACGCATCCGGAATTAAGAGTGCTAAAGAGCAGGGAATCCAACGATGATTAAAAACGATCCAACCCGAGATCCTGTTATTGTTACTGCAGCCCGCACGGCAGTGGGCAAAGCCAAGCGCGGCAGCCTGGCAACGGTAAGGCCGGACGAGATGGCGGTAGCTGTCATTCAAGATTTACTGCGCCGGACGCCCGCCTTGAATCCCGCCGACATCGACGACGTAATCCTGGGTTGCGCCTTCCCGGAAGGCGAACAGGGCATGAATATCGCTCGCATGGTGGCGCTGCGCTCCGGGCTGCCTGACTCCGTCCCGGCAGAGACGATCAACCGCTTCTGTTCTTCCGGCTTACAGAGCATCGCCCACGCCGCGTATGCCATCCAGGCCGGGCAAGCCCAAATCGCGATTGCCGGCGGCACCGAGTCGATGAGCATGGTGCCGATGACCGGCTACAAGTTCTCTCCGATGCCCGCGATTGCGCTGGAAGCACCGCAGTATTTCACCAACATGGGGCTGACTGCGGAGAACGTCGCTGCCAAGTATGCCATCAGCCGGGAAGACCAGGATGCCTTCTCACTGCGCAGCCACCAGCGCGCCGCCGCCGCAGTCGAAAGTGGCCGGTTTGACCCGGAAATCGTGCCATTAGACGTAGAGATTGTTTTGCCGGGTGGCAACGGCAGCCCAACCCTGCGCAAAACGTTCACTTTCAAACGCGAT
>JAGDMX010000297.1 GCA_017860725.1 Chloroflexota bacterium
CCTGTTCGGGTTGCTCTACCGTGCCGGGATCAGCACCGAGCTGTTCCCATTGTTGATTTTCATCGGTGTGGGTGCGATGATCGATTTTAGCCCGTTGCTCTCTCAGCCTAAAATGGTGTTGCTGGGGGCGGCCGGGCAGTTTGGTATCTTTGGGGTGCTGATGCTGGCCACCATGCTGGGCTTTCCGCTCAACGAGGCAGCCTCGATTGGGGTCATCGGTGCGATTGACGGACCGACCTCGATCTTCGTGGCTACTAAGCTGGCGCCTAACCTGCTGGCGCCGATCGCCGTAGCGGCATATTCTTACATGAGCCTGGTGCCCATCATCCAGCCGCCAATAATGAAGCTGCTCACCACCAAGTCGGAGCGGCAGATCCGCATGGAATACACGCCACGGCCAGTCTCGCAGGTGGCACGCATCCTGTTCCCACTCGCTATAACCATCATCATCGGCTTGCTAGTGCCAGCCGCGCTACCGTTGATCAGCATGCTGATGCTGGGAAACCTGCTGCGCGAGAGCGGGGTGGTCGAGCGCTTGAACAAATCGGCGCAAAACGAAATCGCCAACGTCGCCACCCTGTTCTTGGGCATCACGATTGGCACAACGATGAGCGCCGCCAGCTTCTTGAACTGGGAAACCATCTTAATCTTGCTCCTGGGTTTGATGGCGTTTGTCCTGGATACAATCGCCGGGTTGCTTTTTGGCAAGCTGATGTGCGTGATGAGCCGCCGCACGATCAATCCATTGATCGGCGCAGCCGGAATCAGCGCCTTCCCGATGGCCGGGCGGCTGGCGGCGCGCGTCGCCCAGGATGAAGATTTCGAGAATTTCATCTTGATGCACGCCATGGGGGCGAACACTGCTGGGCAGTTGGGCAGCGTGGTTGCCGGGGGAGTGCTGCTGTCAATCGTGTTGACGATGATGCCGTAATCCTCTCCCTGAAGCATCCACATCGAAAGCACCAACGAATGAGTCGCTCGAGAGCAAACCTGTATTCGGAGTTGATGACAATTTCCCCCTATAGACAGGGCAGCAGGATGCCTTTCCTTCTTCACGCCGTGTGCAACCGTGTGCAAAGCCAGAAACATGGCATGGAAAATAAGGACATTCTGGACACTTGTGCCCCCACAAGTGGTGATATAATGGGCGCCTGACCACAATATGTGGTCGGTGGACACTATGGACGACCCATAAGCTTCAATCGCACTGAAGAGGTCGAGGGTTCGAATCCCTCCAGGTCCACCTGGTTGACGTAATGTTATTTCGCGGGTAGAATAACCGTCACCAACCACGGGCCCATAGCGCAGTTGGGAGCGCGTCTCAATGGCATTGAGAAGGTCGAGGGTTCGAATCCCTCTGGGTCCACACAGACGAATGCCTGTGTGGTTAAGAGATTGGTGAATGCGAGCCAATCTCTCTTACTTCCCAGGCTTCAAAGCCAGAGCAGGAGTAGTAAGCCATCCGTCAGCGAGTCGGGAGAGCGAGGTGGAAGCCCGACGAATTTGCCCACGGAGCAGGGAAATCAGGCTGAACTCGCCTGCTGCCCCCGAGCGGGGCGGGCTTCGCCGGTGAGCCTCAGCTAGCCGGCGGCGGGTTACGCCCGTTACAGCGTACCAGAGCGGCCCAGGCGAGGTAGTGATTGACCTGGGCAAGCAGGGTGGTACCGCGGAGTCGTCTCCGTCCCTGTTGGGACGGAGGCTTTATATTTTTATAGGAGAAGTTGTATGCCGCTGCCAAAATCTGAATGGATCTGGTTTGATGGAGAATATGTGCCCTGGGATTCGGCCACTGTGCACGTCTCTGCGCACGCCCTGCATTATGGCTCCAGTGTCTTCGAGGGAATCCGGGCTTACAGCACGTCCTCCGGACCGGCAATCCTGGGGCTCGATCCTCACATACGGCGCCTGTTCGACTCATGCCGGCTGGCGCGTATTGCCATGCCATTCACACCGGAGCAAATCCGTCAGGGGATTCTGGAAACTGTGCATCGCAACGGGCACGAGTCGTGCTACATCCGCCCACTGGTTTTTCGAGGCTCCGATTCGTTTAGCCTGGATGGCCGCGCCTGCCCAACGCATGCGATCATTCTCACCATCAACTGGGGGCGCTATCTGGGCTCCGACGCGATTGAGAACGGGGTGGATGTCATGATCAGCTCCTGGCGGCGCATGACCACCAGCACATTCGCCACCATGTCCAAGTCGGGCGGCAACTACCTGAATTCGCAGTTCATCGCCATGGAGGCTAAAGACTACGGCTTCGTGGAGGGCATCGCCCTGGATACCACCGGCTTTGTCAGTGAAGGCAGCGGCGAGAATATCTTTGTCATCTATCGCGGTGTTATCTACACCCCGCCAGTGGCCTCATCGGTGTTGCTGGGCATCACGCGTGACTTTGCCCTCACCCTGGCTAAAGACCTGGGCTACGAGCTGCGCGAGCAGATGATCCCGCGTGACATGCTGTACGTAGCGGATGAAATCTTCTTCACTGGCACTGCTGCCGAGATCACGCCGGTGCGCTCCATCGACCGCCAACAGATCGGAGATGGGGGGCGCGGTCCGATTACCAAGCGCATCCAGGATGAGTTTTTCGGTATTGTCAACGGTGTGGCGCCGGACCGCTTCGGTTGGTTGACGCCTGTCGGTTAAATATTTCTTATGGAGGTGTAAGATGAAAGGCCCAAACGACTCCTGGCCGCAGTATCGGCCTCAGGAAATCGAGCCCCGTCAGCAACGCCGCTGGCAGGAGCTGGGTCTTTACCTTGCCACCGAGTCGGGTGATAAGCCCAAGTTCTACTGCCTGGATTTCTTTCCCTACCCATCTGGGGAAGGCCTGCATGTCGGGCACTGTCGCAACTACGTGCCCACCGACGTCATCTCGCGCTACTATCGCATGACCGGATACAATGTACTGCACCCGATGGGCTGGGACGCCTTTGGCGAGCCGGCCGAGCAGGCTGCTACTCGCCACGGCATACATCCGCGCCAGTCTACTGACCGCAATACGACCAACTATCGTCGACAGTTCAACATGATGGGTGTCAGCTTTGACTGGACACGAGAGATCGACTCGTCGCGGCCCGAGTTCTACCACTGGACGCAATATATTTTCCTGCTGCTCTACAAGCGTGGCCTGGCGTACCGTGATACCAACTGGCAGTGGTGGTGCCCGACCTGCCAGACAACCCTCTCCAGCCATGAAGTCAAGGACGGAGTGTGCTGGCGCGGCCATTCAGGTGTGACTAAGCGCGAAATACCGGCCTGGTATTTCCGCATTACCGCCTATGCCGAACAGCTTCTGCAGGGTCTTGAGGAGATCGACTGGCCGGAGAATATCAAGGCGCTGCAGCGCAACTGGATTGGCCGCTCGTCGGGCTGCCAGATTATTTTCCGCACTGAAACGGGTGACTCGGCGCCTGTCTTCACCACCCGGCCGGATACTGCCTTCGGAGTGACCTTTTTTGTCCTGGCCCCCGAACACGAGCTGGTCGAGCGCCTGACAACACCCGCGCAGCGTGCCCAGGTGCTGGCTTACCGGGAGCAAGCCATAGCGCAGAGCGAGGTCGAGCGCATGGTCGAGACTCACCAGAAAACCGGCGTGTTTACCGGCGGTCATGTGGTCAACCCTCTCAACGGCGAGCGAATCCCGGTCTGGATTGCCGATTATGTCCTGCCATCTTACGGCACGGGAGCCGTTATGGGTGTACCGGCTCACGATGGGCGCGATTTTGAGTTCGCCCGGCAGTTTGGCTTGCCGGTAAAAGTGGTCATCGAGCCGCCGGATTATCGCGGCGGCGCTCTGGCACTGGCTTATACCGGGGATGGTCGGATGATCAACTCGGGGACGTTCAACGGGCTGGAAAACCAGACCGGGGCTGTGGTGGTGGCCGCGTGGCTGCAGCAGCACGGCCTGGGTGGTCCGCAGGTGACCTACCGTATGCGTGATTGGCTGATCAGCCGACAGCGCTATTGGGGCACGCCAATACCGATCATCCACTGCCCGCAGCATGGACCAGTAGCGGTGCCGGAAGAACAGCTTCCCGTGCTGCTGCCCGACATGCAAGATTTCCTGCCCGATGGCAGCGGGCGCTCGCCGCTGGCGCGGGTGCCCGAGTTTGTTGAGACGACCTGCCCGCTGTGTGGCAGCCCGGCGCGGCGCGAAACCGACACGATGGGTGGTTTTGCCTGCTCATCATGGTACTTCTTGCGCTTTGTCAGCCCGCAATACGACGCCGGTCCGTTCGAGCCGGATGCCATGCGTTACTGGATGCCGGTCGATTTGTATGTGGGGGGCGCCGAACATGCCGTGCTGCACCTGCTTTATGCTCGCTTCTGGACGCGGGTAATGCACGATGCCCGCCTCCTGCCGTTTGCCGAACCGTTCACCCGCCTGATGAACCAGGGTCAATTGCTGGCTCCCGATGGGCAACGTATGGC
>JAGDMX010000298.1 GCA_017860725.1 Chloroflexota bacterium
TGATGGAGCTGCAGGTGGTGCGCCAGTCCATCGAGAAAAACCAGGAGACGCCGGCAAATGCATTGCGCTCCATTCTGCGACAGGCAATCGACCGGACCCGCCCGGAGGGTGAAAGACGTTTCACCGGTGAGTGGATTCTTTATAATATCCTGGAGATGAAATTTTTAGAGGGCAAGAAAGTACGTGAAATTGCCTTGCGGCTAGCCATGTCGGAAGCCGATCTATACCGCAAGCAGCGTGTTGCTATCGATGCTGTCGCCCAGGCTATTGTAGAGATGGAAAAGCATGCCAGGCAGGAGAATCTACCAGCCCTGGAGTCCGAACCACATTCAATTATGTCATAAATAATAAGGTGGGCTTAATGGTAAACAAAGTCCGTTTATCAGAATTGCAAAAAGACGAACCTCCTGTACTGGATGAATCTTGGTGGGAAGCAGTGCTGGCGGAGGAAGAGCGTTTTGCTCCATGCACGGGAAAATCACAACCGGCGGGCCAACCTAACAGTCGACCTGCATCTGGGCGAGCTGCCGGCGAGCAAGTCGCTATTGATTGGAAAATAGCTGGAGAACTCTACGAGCAAGATAAGATTATCAGCCTGCAGGTGATTGGTTATAACCGGGGTGGATTACTGGTCTGTGGTGCTGGACTTCAGGGATTTGTCCCCATCTCGCATCTGGTGGAAATTCCAGGAGAGTCACCCGGGATAGAGCCCTGCCTGGAGAAATATTTAAACCAAGCAATTAATTTAAAAATAATTGAGTGCGATCACGAACGCGGTCGGGTGGTATTTTCACAGCGTGCAGCACTTGCTCGGCCAGGAGTGCGCATTGATTTGCTGGAGACGCTGCAGCCTGGGGATGTGATTCTAGGTACAGTAACGAATGTAACCGATTTCGGGATCTTTGTCGATCTGGGTGGGGTAGAAGGTCTGGTGCATGTCTCGGAAATTTCGTGGGGCAGGGTGAATCATCCGACAGATGCCGTTAATCTAGGCGAAGCGCTGCGGGTTTATGTCATTCAGGTCGATCGTACCCGGGCGCGCGTGGCGTTGAGTCTAAAGCGGCTGCACCCTAATCCCTGGGTGACAGCGGAGCAGCGTTACCAACCCGGTCAAATCGTGGATGCCACAGTCACCAGTATCGTCCCCTTTGGCGCGTTTGCCCGACTCGAGGAAGGCCTAGATGGCTTGATTCACATCTCGGAAATGATGGATACGGACGCCCAGCCAATTCCAGCCGCCCATTTACAAGAAGGCCAGAATATTCGGGTGCGAATACTACATGTAGATTGCGGTCGACAGCGTTTGGGATTGAGTTTGCATTTAGACGACGAATCAGTATGATTTAATGCCGATTATCGATCATGAAGGTGTGGTTGGCGGTAGCTTTTGCGATCATTGGCAGCCTGCTTGCGGCGGGGCTGTTGTTTCTGACGGTTCAGCAACCGCGCGGCAAGCCGGTTACGCTGCGACCTCCCCCGACTCCTGCGCCGATCGTGGTTTATATCTCCGGCGCGGTTGCCAAATCCGGATTATATTCCTTGCCAGTTGGCAGCCGGGTCAACGATGCTGTGCAGGCTGCCGGTGGTTTTACATCTGAGGCAAATCCAGATGGATTGAACCTGGCAGCCCAATTGACCGATGGGGAACGGATTTATGTCTCAAGCGTTGGGGAACAGCCGGCAATCCCACTGAGTACGGCGGAGCTACCCGCCAGTTCATCCAGGCAGGGTGGCCTGGTAATTGTCAATATTAATACTGCCGGCCAACAGGAATTGGAAAGCCTGCCAGAGATTGGTCCAAAGACAGCTCAGGCGATCATCGCTTACCGGACTGCTCATGGTTTCTTTAAATCCATCGAGGATATTCTAAAAGTTGATGGGATTGGCCCAGTGACCTTTGAGCAGATCAAAGACTGGATCACAATCGCTGATCTACCCTGATTGTCGAGTTACCATCTAATTTATGCTTACCAGTTAGGACTTCCTATGCCGCGTAAAAAACGGGTCCGGGATGGTACAACCACCAGTGCATTCGGATCTCCTGGTCGGGAGAGTCATAATGCTGCGCCGTTTTATGCTGGCCAGCTATACCAGGGGCAGCCAAGGGAAAGATCTATTGCTTATAGCGAAAACCCGATCTCGCCAGATAACCTGGATCAGGTTTTCTGCGCTTCGGCGGAATTAATGTCGCAGTTGCCGGATTGCAGTGTGCACTTGATGGTGACCTCACCGCCATATAATGTAGGCAAGGAGTATGACCAGGATATGACCCTGGCTGCGTATCTTGAGCTACTCAAGCAGGTATGGAGTGAGGTCTACCGGGTATTGGTGCCGGGAGGGAGAGCGTGTATCAATGTGGCTAACTTGGGTCGCAAACCCTATATCCCGCTGCATGCCTTTATCATCGATCAAATGGCAGGTCTGGGGTTCCTGATGCGCGGCGAGATAATCTGGAATAAGGCCGCCAGCGCCAGTTCATCGACTGCCTGGGGAAGCTGGCGTTCGGCCGCAAACCCAACTCTGCGTGATGTTCACGAATATATCCTGGTGTTCTCAAAAAACACCTTCCGGCGAGAAAATCCACACAACAGAGCTGCCACTATCTCGGCGCAAGAGTTCCTGGATTTGAGTAAAAGCATCTGGACCTTCCCAGCAGAGCCTGCTCGTAAAATCGGCCATCCTGCGCCGTTTCCCGTCGAGTTGCCGCGCCGTCTCATCCAGCTCTATAGCTACATCGATGAGGTGATCCTGGACCCATTCATGGGAAGTGGGCAGACTGCTCTAGCTGCCTTACAAACCGGACGGCATTTTGTGGGGTATGAGATTGATGCGGGGTATGTCGCCCTGGCGCAGGAGAGAATCGCAGCATCTCGGGTATAATTAGTCCAAAATCGATGGATGCGACCTTGATCAGTAATCGTTACCGCCTGGAAACGGAGATTGGCCGTGGCGGCATGGGGGCTGTTTTTCGCGCTCAGGATCTGATGCTGGATCGTCCGGTAGCTGTAAAAGTATTTGAGCGGTCTGATGCAGTGATGGACCGCTCTGATCGTTTTTTAAGGGAGGCTCAGGCAGCAGCCCGACTTAACCACCCCAATATTGTCACAGTTTTCGATGCGGGGGTGGCAGACGGCGTACCTTTCATTGTCATGGAGTTGGTTGAGGGGCGAAATTTATACGAAAGTAAACCGTCAGACCTGATAGAAATATTGGCAATTAGCCGGCAAATATGCAGTGCCCTGGAGCATGCGCATCAGCACGGAATTATCCATCGGGACTTAAAGCCGGAAAATGTATTGATTACCCCGTCTGGGACAGCCAAGCTGATGGATTTCGGTCTGGCGCGCTCGGTTACCTCCCGGCTAAGTAAAGAAGGCGTGGTGGTGGGCACGGTGCTGTATATGGCACCGGAGTTAATCCTGGGTCAGAGTTTTGATGGCAGGGCGGATCTTTATGCTCTGGGAGTGATGATCTATGAGTTGGCTGCAGGGCGATTGCCATTTGAAGCAGACGACCCGTTAGCCGTGATTTCCCAGCATCTTTACGCACCCGTTGTCCCGCCGGCCACTTATAATCCCCGCCTTCCACCGGCGTTGGACAATCTAGTGGTGCGCCTGCTGGAGAAAAACCCAGCCGATCGCCCGCCATCCGCCCGGCAGGTAGAGATTATTCTCCTTGAGATTGAGTCAGCCGGGGAATTGCTCTCCATTGAAGCAGGCAGTGTCCATTCTTTGCTCAGCCGGATTGCCCGTGGACGGCTGGTTGGGCGTACAGCCGAGATCGGGATTTTACGCCAGCATTGGGAAAGCACGATGCAAGGATCAGGTCACCTGGTTTTGATCTCTGGAGAGCCTGGGGTGGGGAAAACACGCCTGGCTGATGAGCTGATTGCGTACGTACGCTTACAGGGTGGCATTGTCTTGAAAGGCGGTTGTTATGAGTACGAGGCGGCAACCCCTTACCTGCCTCTGGTGGAAGCTCTGCGAAGCTGGGTACATGACCAGGCAACCGAAGAGTTGCAGCAAGCCTTGGGGGATGCGGCTGCCGAAATAACCAGGCTCGTGCCCGAAATTGAGACCAGGTTGGGTCCACAACCGCCTAACCCATCCCTACCGCAGGAACAAGAGCGCCTGCGCCTGTTCGACAACCTGGCGAATTTGTTCCAAAAGCTGGCTTCGGAGAAAGGCTTGCTGCTGTTCATCGACGATTTGCATTGGGGCGACCACGGTACGCTGGCCTTGTTGCATTACCTGCTGCGGCGCCTGCGTGGTGAGCGTGTGATGATCCTATCGGCATACCGGGAAGTGGAGCTGGATCGCAGCCATCCGCTGGCAGCCGCGCTGGTTGAATGGAACCGAGAACGCCTGGTCACCCGCATCCAACTGGGCAGGTTGAGCTTTGAGGAATGCGGCAATATGCTGGCCGGTATGTTCGGT
>JAGDMX010000044.1 GCA_017860725.1 Chloroflexota bacterium
ACCGACGATATGCGCGATGCTCCCTCGATAGACATCGCTCGTAGCCTGGTGGCCGCCGGTGCTAACGTGCGCGCTTATGATCCGGTAGCTATGGAAGTCGCCCGCACCATCCTCCCAGAGGTTACCCTGCTCCCCGATGCCTACACCCTGGCGGAAGGCTGCGATGCCCTGGTCATAGTTACCGAATGGAACGAGTTCAAACAGCTCGATCTGGAGCGCATTCACAGCCTGGTGAGGCAACCGATCATATTTGACGGGCGTAACATCTACAATGAAGAAATCCTGCATGAGCTGGGTTTCCAATATCATGGAGTAGGACGCGGCTACAACGGCAGTAAATTAACCGTCGAGGTCGAGTCCTTCCGAGTTGAGATATAATTTCGCCTAGCTTTATCACGGCTTCCCAGGCAGAAACATTTGCCTGGGGAGGCTGTTTTTAGACTCGATGACCGAAGAACGCCCACCGGTTTGCAGCTACGAAGGATCAGATTACCAGACCAGTTTCTGGGATCAAGGAGGCCGCGCCTACGAAGACCGGGTCGAGGTGATCGCACTGGAGCGGTTGATGCCCGCCGGGGGCAGCCTGTTGCTGGAGCTAGGTGCCGGTGCCGGGCGCAACACCCCTCGCTACCAGGGTTTTGAGCGAATCGTCCTGCTGGATTATTCGCGCACGCAGCTATGCCAGGCGCGTGACAGGCTGGGGGACACCCCAAAATATATCTATGTCGCAGCCGATATTTATCGCCTGCCCTTTGTTCCGGGGCTGTTCGATGCCGCCACGATGATCCGCACCCTGCACCACATGGCTAACCCGGAATTGGCGCTCCGGCAGGTCAGGCAAACATTACAGCCCGGAGCGACTTTCATCCTGGAATTTGCCAACAAACACAACATCAAGGCAATCGTGCGCTATGCCCTGCGCCGTCAGGAGTGGAGTCCATTCAGCCAGGAGCCGGTCGAATTTGCGGAGTTAAATTTTGACTTCCACCCTAAGGCGATCCGCCGCTGGCTGGGTGATAACCGATTCCAGATCGAGCGCCAACTAACGGTATCGCATTTTCGCATCGAGTGGTTTAAACGTCACATTCCACTGGAATGGCTGGTGCGCATGGACTCCCTGGCGCAACAGACCGGGAATCTATGGCAATTAGCCCCCAGCGTGTTTGTAAAAGCCATTGCTGTGGGAGAGGGGGTTACAGCGCTGGAAGGGGCATTTTTCCGCTGTCCGGAGTGCGGTCATTATCCGCTGCAAGAAGCGCCTGCCGAGGTTGTGTGTTCGTCCTGTGGACGCATCTGGCCTTATCAGGATGGGATCTACGATTTCCGGGGATAATCCGGATTATAGCTTTTCCAACACCCAAACCTGGGATAATCCAAAAATACGAAACGGAGTCTTTTCCAGCGCCTGGAGAACGGATCGCAAGACGCGCCCAGCGGCCGGCCAACGGGCAATGATATTGTCGTAAGCCCCGACGATCACCGTCCGCCTGACCATGCGTAGCGGTAAGCCGGATAACAGCGCCTCAAAATCACTGGTGTTGTACACCCGCACATGCGGCGCCAAGCGGTCCCGTAGGCAGCGAGGCAGGTAATTCACCAGGGGGGAATTACCAAAATGATAGCGCCCGCGCCAGTAGATGCCGTGCGTCTCGAAGGGATAGCCACGGTTGGGGACGAAAATTATCGCCCGCCCACCCGGTAGCAAGACACGCGCCATCTCGCCCAGTGAAAGCTGGTCATTCTGAACGTGCTCGAGTACCTCGTGGCTGAGGATCAAGTCAAAGACCTCATCCGGAAATGGCAGCCCCTCCCCGGCAGCGTTCACAATCTCCGGGGAGTGCTGGTGGGCCGTGGCGGCACGCTCGAAATCGTATTCCAAGCCCACTACTCTGCCTCCAAAGGGCAGTAAGTGCTCAACATACATACCCACGCCGCAGCCGTTTTCCAGCAGCAGGCCGCGGATGCGCTCCCCGGCAGCGGCAACGATCATCGCCAGCCGCCGCTCCTGACCTGAGCGCCAGACGTAGGATGGCTCGCCGCGCAGCGCCGCTTTTTCCAGATCGCGCCCGGGGGGCATGGCACTCATGGCAGAGTCCACTCCTGCTTGAAACCAAATCCCTGGCGGTTATCGACCAGGCGCACCCAGCGTGGGATGAAGACGTACAACGTATTGCGCTTAACCTCTGCTTCCATCCCGGCGACAAATGGGAATTTCACCCGGTATAACTCCCAGGCTCGCTGCCAGGCTGGACCGGGCTCAACTTTTCGAACCCGGCCATGCATCTGCAAACCGCGGATTTCCTGCCAACCAAAGCAATCTGGATAGAGCGCGACAGCAGCCTCCGGAGAAGCCGCAGTATCTCGAGCGTGCTGGCTACCTTCAATCGAGAAAAAGTACAGTTGAAGATCACCATCGGCCACAAAATACACCGGCGCGGCATGTGGATAACCGTCGGCGCCAACGGTTGCCAGGGTCATGGTAGAAACACTCAGGTATGCGCTGAGATCGGGAGGCATCAGGCCGCCAGCGGGCTTATCAACTCAGACCGCTCCAACGGGCATACAGGTCATTCTCAATCCCCAGGCGCGCCAGCACCCGCCCGACTATGTTATCCACCATTTCATCTACCGAGCCTGGGCGGGTATAAAATGCCGGGACCGGCGGGAAGATCACCGCCCCAGCCTCAGCCGCCAGGCTCATTAGCCGCAAATGACCGGCATGGAACGGCGCTTCCCGCACAACCAAAACCAGCGGGCGACCTTCTTTTAGGGTGACATCAGCGGCTCGTGACAGCAGATCGGCCGAGTAGGAGTTGGCGATGGCCGACAGAGTTTTAATCGAGCACGGGATCACCACCATCCCCAGGGTGTCAAATGATCCCGAAGCAATGGCTGCCCCGATATCTTTATCGCTGTAGCTGACATCTGCCAGGCCGGTCACATCGCTGATCTTCCAGTCAGTCTCCTGCACGAGGGTCACTACTGCAGATGGCGTGACAACCAGGTGAGTCTCGATCTGCATGGGTTTGAGCACTTCCAGCATGCGAATACCCAGGATGACCCCGGAGGCCCCGCTGATGCCCACGATCAGGCGCGGCGGAGACGTCATTTCGCACCCCAATGGATCGCTATCGTGCCCAGCATCAACCTCTGGAAGCCGACTTCCCGGAAGCCAGCCGCCATGAGGCGAGCGGCCAGCTGTTCCGGCTCCAGAAAGGATTCAGTCGAATCCGGCAGGTAATGATAAGCATCGGCATTGCCGGCCACCCAGCGTCCCAGAGTGGGAATCACGGTGTGCAGATGGAAACGAATGAAGGGGGATAGAGGTGTGCGCGGCGGCGGTGTGGTATCCAGGATGACAATCCGCCCTCCGGGGGATAGCACCCGGTATTGCTCTGACAGGCTGTGGCGCACATTGACAACATTGCGCATCAAGAATCCCGAGACAACCACCTGAAAACTCCGGTCTGGGAAAGGCAGTCGCGTGGCATCCGCACCACACCAGGCCAGCAAAGGCTCCTGGCTGGCAGTATACATATTCTGGCGCCCAATGCGCATCATATCCAGGGTAAAATCGGCAGCTACGACCCGGCAGCCTGGTTGCTGGCTAAGGGCTTCGCGCCCCAGGTCGCCGGTGCCGGCACCTAAATCCAGCAACCACCCCTCGCTGGGCAATTCAGCCCGGTGGATGACCTCCCGCCGCCAGACTACATCCTGCCCAATGGTCATGAGGCGGTTCATCAGGTCGTAGCGCGGCGCAATCTGGGTAAACATCTCCTGAACGTACTGCGCCCGTTCAACACCTTTGAGGTTTGCCAAGCGTCGCTCCTTTACGCTTCAGCTTGCTTTGCCAAGTATTGGGCGTCATCCTGCCTGGCGACGCGCTTGCCTTCGGGCACGTTGACGCGCATCAGGATATACCCGCCTACTATAAAGAAGAGCACCAGGCTGAGAACTGCCGGGCGGCTGCTGCCAAAGATCACACCCGCAGCAGCAAAAGTCAATGGCCCAACGATGGCGGAAAACTTCTCCATGATCCCAAACAGGCCGAAAAACTCACCGCTCTTATAGGATGGAGACATGGCAGCATACAGGCTGCGGCTGAGTGCCTGGCTGCCGCCTTGTACAACCGCCACCATCCAGGCCAGGAACCAGAATTCGATCACCGAATCCAGGAAAAAGCCCCAGATGGCGATCACCGTATAGATCACCAGGGCTAACAGGATGCTACGCTGCGTATCCAGCTTGGCTGCCAGCCCCGAAAATAGCGGCTTACCTAGAAGCAGCGCCAACGCCAGCCCAACCAATTCGGTAATCACGATCAGCCCAATCACAAACAACAGATTACTCTGGCGGGCGGGCGGCAATACCTCAACCTGCCCGACAGACATGACATTCCCCTGGCTGTCCGGATTGCGCCCCTCGGTGTTAACCAGATTGAGTGTGTGCTCACCTGACTCCTGTGTCTGGAAGGTCTGGGTGACCTCGTAACGCAGCGTTGAGTTGTAGCCATCAATGGTAAAGGCTTCTCCGCTGTCCGGATCCAGGTAGGGCTGCCCGTCCAGATATACCGCCCAAATTCCGTGCTGTGGCCCCAGACTGTAAGTAATTTTAATTCTCTGACCATTGAAAGCGAAACGATATTCGGCAGTGGTCTGGTCGGTTGCGGCATAGACCACATCCTGGTCAGCGCCAATCTCGTCCGCCGGGACTGTTACCATCTGCCAGGAACCTTGATAGGTTAAAGCCGGGTCTTCAGCAGTGTAAATCCCCTGCCCGCTGGCATTTGCCGTATTGGGATATGGAGCACCCGGTGCACCACTGGTGTCTGCCGGGAGCAGCCGCGCACCGGCAATGCCCACCAGTGGCAGCGCTACCAAGTTGAACAATACAAATGCCAGGTAAAAGGACCGCCGATGGCTGGTGCCGGGCAGCCGGCCAAAGATCAGACTGTAGGGGATGCCAACAAACTGCACCAGCAGTAGCGCCAGGATCAGCTCCACGCTGCCAAAGCCTAACTCGGCGCCATAGATCGCCGCCACACCGATAATCGTGCCGATGGCGTCGTTATATATCAAAAAGGCGAGCAAATATTTGAACAACTCGCGGTATTGGCGGATATCTTTCAGGGTTTCCGATAGCCGTTTGAAACTGGCAGAAACGACGCCTACCCCAGGTGCCAGTTTTTCGGTCGCTGCCGGCGGCTCGGGTACATGGCGAAACAAGGGGATGGAGAAAACCGCCCACCAGATCGCTACACTGACGAAGGACAGTCGTGCCCCCCAGGTGCCTGGAAAGACCTGGATCATGACAATGTTGATCGCCAGGAGGATGCCGCCTCCCAGGTAGCCCATAGCATAACCGCGTGCCGAAACACGATCGCGGTCATCTTCCCGAGCGACATGTGGCAGCAAAGCATCGTAGAACGTGTTAGCACCGGAAAATCCGATCCGTCCCAGGATGCCAAAGATCGAGGCCAAGACCCAGTCGCCGGTGCTGACCAGCACCAGCATAGCAGTAGCCAGGATGCCTATTCCCGCAAAGATGGCCAGGAAGCGTTTCTTACCGCGCTGAATATCCGAGATCGTGCCCAGGATAGGGGATAGGATTGCAATAAAAAGCAGAGAAAGGCTAAGACCAAAGCTCCAATAGGAGGTGGCGACGGTGGCGCTGGGCAGGTTGGCTCCGGCGACCTGGCTAAAGTATATAGGCAGCACTGCCGCCAGGATTGTGGTGGCAAAGGCAGAGTTAGCCCAATCGTACATCGTCCAAGCCCACACTCTGCGTTTGTACTGCTGCTCATCAATTTCCTGGGTACTGTTGAAAGTAAGGGCTGCCATGATATCTCCTCACCCGAACAGGAATATGTCTGAGATAATGATCTAGCGGGCTATAAAGACAACCGATAATCGGATTGGCACTAAGTTTAACATAAATAAATAGAAGTTAGCTCAAAAATAAGGTGAGAGGGTGTTTTGCGGCGGCTGTGCCGTTGCGAAACATCGCAACCCCCATTTTTGAGGTGAGCTCAAATATTTAATATTCAACTGCACTCATACTAATTTTGATTTATAATTGTAACAGCGGAAAGATTTTTGATTTCCAGCTCCGCCAGCATTTATTTTATTTTTTGTTTTTTATGCTCGCTCGAATCCCGTACCTGGATCGGAAAGAGCCGCAATTATTCAGGTTTTTTTATTCTAGGATTTCCCGCAACCATGATGGCGGTTGACTGCCGTAACATCCAATCTGCGGGACTCAGGGTGAGCGCAATCGTATTGCGCTTTTTTGTTTTATCCAACGGAGTCATTTATGAAAATCGATTTTATTTTCCGGATAATCGGCCTGATCACCCTAGCCATTGTGGGTGTTTATTATGGTATACAACTGGCGGAGTTACTTAGCTATAATATTATCCTGGTAGCCGTAGGCCTGGGTTTGGTTGGGGCGCTGATTGGTTATGTGATCGCGCCGTATGTAACCACCCGTCCGGCACACGCCCTGCGCATCTCGCTCTCAAAAATATCCATCCCCACCCTGGTGGTGAGCTTGATCGGGCTGATCGTCGGGTTGATCGTGGCGGCACTGGCGGCTTTTCCTCTCTCGCTGCTGCCGTCCCCCTTTGGCGACCTGTTGCCTTTCCTGAGTGTACTTGTTTTTGGCTATTTTGGTATCGTGATTTTTTTGGTACGCCAGAACGATATCTTAACCGGGCTGCGCTCGGTATTTCCAGGCCGCAGCGCCGAAAACAAGGAGGAACCAGATGCAGCCTCTGCCAGTGACGAAGCCGAGGCGGGGACGCGAACGATCCTGCTGGATACAAGCGTGATCATCGACGGGCGGATTGCGGATATTGTTCAAACAGGTTTCCTGACTGGCAGCCTGCTCATCCCACGCTTTGTACTCAATGAGTTGCAGTACATTGCCGACTCTGCCGACAGCCTGAGGCGCCAACGCGGCCGGCGCGGCATGGAAGTGCTCTCGCAGTTGCAGAAAGATCCGCATATCTCGGTGAAGATCAGCGATATCGATGTCGAGGGTGTGCGCGAGGTGGACGACAAGCTGGTTGTCCTTGCCCGCCAGCTGCGCTGTCCCATCCTGACCAATGATTACAATCTCAACCGGGTGGCGGAGCTGCAAGGGGTCAGTGTGCTAAATGTTAACGAACTGGCCAATGCAGTAAAATCCGTGCTGTTACCAGGTGAGCTGTTCACGGTAAATGTCATTCAGGAAGGCCGCGAGGCCGGGCAAGGTGTGGCGTACCTGGACGATGGCACTATGGTAGTTGTCGAGGATGGGCGCGACCAGATCGGCAAGCAGGTTGAGGTGGTTGTGACCAAAGTACTGCAAACTGCAGCGGGGCGGATGATCTTCGCCCGACTTGGTAATCACTATTAAACACTACGGATAGACTTATGACCCTGAAAATATATAACACACTGACACGCCAGAAAGAGACTTTCCAAACGATAGAGCCTGGTAAGGTGCGCCTGTACGTGTGCGGTCCGACCGTGTATGCCTCGGCGCATGTCGGGCATGCAATGTCCTCTCTGGTATTCGATATCATCCGCCGCTACCTGGAACACTCCGGTTACCAGGTACGGCACGTGATGAACTACACCGATGTGGACGACAAGATCATTCAAAGTGCGGCCAGGCTGGGAATGAATCCGGACGATCTGGCCGAGCAGCACATTCAGCAGTATCGCCAGCACCTGGACGAGCTGAATGTTCTGCAAGCAACAGTCAACCCGCGCGCCACGCAGGATATGGAACAGATCATACAGATGATCACCGACCTGATCGAGAAAGGCTATGCCTACCCGGCGGAGGGCGATGTGTACTTCCGGGTCACGCGTGATGCGGATTACGGGCGGCTTTCCGGCCGCCGGCTGGAAGAGATGCAAGCCGGAGCGCGCATCGAGGTCGACCAGCGCAAAGAGCACCCGATGGACTTTACCTTGTGGAAAGCGGCCAAACCCGGCGAACCGGCCTGGGATAGCCCCTGGGGTGCGGGTCGACCCGGCTGGCATATCGAGTGCTCTGCCATGAATCTGAAACACCTGGGTGAGCAGATCGATATTCACGGCGGCGGCAATGATCTGGTCTTTCCCCACCACGAGAACGAGATCGCCCAGACCGAAAGCCTGACAGAAAAGCCTTTCTCGCGCTACTGGGTGCACAACGGTATGCTGCAGCTCTCTGGTGAAAAGATGTCCAAATCGCTGGGCAACCTGGTGACTATCCGGGATTTCCTGGCCGAGCACCAGGCGGACGTTTTGCGCTTGATGATCCTCAACTCCAGCTACCGCAGCCCGCTTACTTTTAACGACGAAGTGATCGCCCAGACGGAACGTGCTCTGGAGCGCCTGCGCTCTGCGTTACGCCCGGCGTTCTCTCAAGACGGTGCATCACCGGCGGAAACTTTACAGACCCTACACAGCCAAATCCAGGCTACACGCCAGGGTTTTCAGGAAAGCATGGACGATGACTTTAACACAGCCGGGGCGATGGGTTGCATTTTTGATCTGGTGCGCGCTATCAACCAGGCGCGCGATGGTGGAGCAACCCAGGATGACCTGCAGCCGGCGCAGCTAGAGCTGCTCGAGCTAACCGGCGTGTTGGGCCTGCGACTGGCCGAGCCAGAGCAAAAAGGCAGCCAAGCCGGCCCCCTGGTAGATCTGCTGGTAGAGGTGCGTACGGAGCTGCGCCGCCAGAAGCTGTGGGCGCTCTCCGATCGGGTACGCGACCGTCTGGCAGAGCTTGGGGTGATATTGGAGGACAGCAAAGACGGTTCCACCTGGCGTTGGAAATGATCAATGACAACCGGTCTCCGGGACTATCCTGGGGGCCGGATTACCTTGATACACCTGCTTTATGAAGGAATGGATCGTTGGCCGCAACCCGGTTTATGAAGTCCTGCGTGCCAGGCGCAGGCATGGTTTTCGGATACTGCTGTCCGAGGGGATCCAGGAAAAAGGACGAATTCCGGAGATCATCCAACTCAGTGCTTCTAGAAAAATTCCCCTGGAACGTGCCTCCCGCCAGCGGCTGGACGCTATTGGCAATAACCACCAGGGTGTTGCCCTGGAATGCAGCGCTTACCCCTACTGCGCTGTTCCCGATATCCTGGAGCAACCCGGTCACAAAGGGGAGCCGCCATTCATCCTGATCCTTGATGCTCTGCAGGACCCGCAAAACCTGGGCACCTTACTGCGCAGCGCGGAGGCAACCGGCATCCACGGGATACTGCTGCCGCTGCGGCACACGGTTACAGTCACGCCCGCGGTTGTCAGTGCCTCCTCCGGTGCGAGCGAGCACCTGCTGATTGCACAGGCCAACCTGGCACAGACTATTGCCAGCCTTAAAGAAGCTGGTTTGTGGGTCATCGGCTTAGATGCCGGCCCGCAGGCTCTACCACCTGGACAGGTACGACTGGATGGCCCACTGGCGCTGGTGGTTGGCAGTGAAGGGCAGGGAATGCGCTCTCTGGTGCGCACTTCCTGTGATGTGCTGCTACGGCTGCCGATGCGCGGGCAGATCGAATCGCTTAATGCCGCGGTAGCCGGCTCGATTGCTCTGTACCTGGCCTGGCAGGCGCGTGATTATTCAAAAGCACCATAAATTGATCACTGCTTCCATTGATTCTTAACCAGCCTTAACGTATAATTTACTCAGATTTGCAAAATCCATTCACCATCCAAGCACAACCAGATTGCAATAAAAGATGGCATCCAATAAAAAAACAGGTTGGGTCTTCCGGAATACTCTGCTGGCATCTCTAGCGTTAGTGCTGGTCCTTATCGGGGCAGCCACACCCGCCGGGGTGATCCTCTCGACGGCGCGATACACACAGGATTCTGTCGCTCTACTCCAGCCCCCACCTCCAGAACAGGGAGGCACTTGCATCTCCGGTTTTATCATCGACCGCGATGGCCAGCCCACCGGCACCGGGTGGATTGTAAAGATTACTTCACCGGATGGCAAAACTACCTCGGGTCAAGCTGGCACGGATGGTCGTTTTCTATTTGAGCAATTGGCGGGCGGTGTCTGGCAGATAGCACTCGAAATCCCGGAAGGCTGGCAGCCCTTCACACCAGCATTGTTTCCCGTCACTCTGGGCGGCACAGGCAATGTCTGCGCAAATGTACGATTTCAGGTAGAAGCCCAACCAGCGGCAGGAATTGGGTGCATCGATGGCTATCAAACCAACCAGCTAGGCCAGGGATTGAGCGCGTGGACGATCACAGCAGCCAGCCTGGATTCAAGCGAGGTTTTCACAACGACTACCGATCTACAGGGCTACTTTAAATTCCCCGGACTGGTCTCTGGCAAATGGACCGTAAAGCAAGCACAACAGGCTGGCTGGTTGGCGGTTTCGCCGGCTGAGGTGGAGGTATTGGTCGAAGGGTCTGCAAGCTGCCAGCAAGTGGGATTCAGCAGCCAGGCACAGTTTGCCTGCGTGGATGTTTATAAGAAAGACAGCAGCGATGGTTCGGGTCTGGCAGGCTGGGAGATTTCCATAAAACCGGCAGACAACGGTCTGACGATCGCCGATATTACCGACGGCACCGGTTGGGTGCGCTTCAGCGATCTGGCACCAGGAGCTTATACGATCACCGAGAGACCACAAGCCGGTTGGCAGGCGACTACTCCGATTACTATGACGGTGCAACTGGCAGCAACAGGCGCCTGTGAACTGGTTATATTGCAAAACCAACCGGGAACTGCGGTCACGCAGCCGGAACCAGTAGAAGAGCCGCAAACGCTCCAGGTGGAGCAGCCGAAAACCAGGGAAAAACCACCGGCTAAACCCGGCTGCCGGGCAATGTACCGGGTCAAAGCAGGCGATACCCTGTTTAGAATCGCCAAGCGCCACGAGATCAGCATGCACCGCTTGCTGAGATATAATCCAATTCCAAACCCGAATCTAATATACCCAAGGCAGCTAATCTGCATCCCATAACGGGCTGGTTCATGCGGGGCTTCTCATTGGCATTAATCGAACAATTAATCTATTGACGAGATACCAGAATCCTGATAGACTCTCGCCCCGCAACTGAATCAATTTTTCGCTGCCGGTATGGCGGCAATTGAATAATCGCATTCACCAGAGGCAAGTTATCCACCAAAATGATCTTGTCGCAAAAGGATCCCTCTGGTATAATGCCTTTCGCCTTAAATCAGGGCGATCAAACGCCGACGTAGCTCAATCGGCAGAGCAACCGCCTTGTAAGTGGTAGGTTACGGGTTCGATTCCCGTCGTCGGCTTCCGAGTAAGTCAATTAGTCTATTAGTCAGTTAGTCTCGTCGCCGAGGATGCCAGGAAGGGACTAAGCGACCAATCGACTAAGAGACTAACGGATTAACCTGGGCGGTTACCCAAGTGGCCAACGGGGACTGACTGTAAATCAGTTGGCAGAAGCCTTCGGAGGTTCGAATCCTTCACCGCCCACCAAGATTACGCCTGACCGGTGAGGTGATTGCCGTCAGGGCGTAATTAAGTAACGACAAGCCCTCATAGCTCAGTCGGTAGAGCACGTTCTTGGTAAGAACGGGGTCATGGGTTCAAATCCCATTGAGGGCT
>JAGDMX010000299.1 GCA_017860725.1 Chloroflexota bacterium
CCCGGGCAGGCGCGTTTACGCAAGTATGGCTGGGTAACGGCGTATTTTATTCGCCAGGGAACCAGCGCTGACCAGGCGATACGCAACCGCCTGGAAAAGCTGGGGCGCGCTACCAGTGACTGGATCGTGGTCAGCTCGGACCTGGCTGTGCAGGCTGCTGCCCGGCGCTCTGGTGCAACAGTGGTGAAAGCCGAAGATTTTTCACGCCAGATGCAGAAGACTTTGCAAGGCATTGGCCAGGCGTCTGAGAAAGGCGCGGATACTATATTGAAACCAGATGAGGTCGAGGCCTGGCTGAAATTCTTTGAAGGTGAATCCCAGAACGGGGAGGATTAACTCTAATTGTGTTTTAATGCAAATAAGATCAAATTACTGTATATTATAGAGGGTAGACACCTGCCCTCCCTTCTTATTGGTATTTCAGGTGTCGCGCTCCCGGGTACCACCCAGCATTCCCCCGAATGCCGTTGGAACCGGAAGCCCTCCTAATGATCGCCGGGCGTATCCCCCCCTACGCCCGGCGGTCGCGCTTTATTGGGGGTCGCCAGGCAAGCGGGACAGAATCAGCAGGGTTAGATCGTCGGCTGGGGGCTGGTCGCCGCTGAACAATGCCAGTTTTTCTTCGATCCTATGCAAGATTGCTGTAGCCGTGCGCTTGTGTGATGGGAGGCGAGACTTGCTGGTGCCAATCGCCTGCATAGTTATTGCCTGGATAAGTTGCCCCTCACCGAACATGGTTCCCTGGGGTGAGAACACCTCGGTGATGCCATCGGTATAGAGCACCAGGACATCACCGGCTCCCAGACTCAGCTCAGCCTGCTCGACACGCTGCCCATGCAAAACCCCCAGCGCCATTCCGCCTCTTGGCAGGCTCACTGCTGAACTTAAACCGGCCTTTAATAATATGGGTGGGTTATGACCGGCGTTGGCATACACCAGGCGACCGGTTTGTGGCGTGAGCACGCCGAAGAACAGGGTAACGAACATCCCGTGATCTGCTTCCCCAGCCATTGCCTCATTGATCCGCTCCAGCACTTCCGCCGGGGATTGGATCGTCTGGGAAAGGGCGCGCAGCAGGGCGTGGACATGTGTCATATACAGAGCGGCAGGCATGCCTTTGTCTGCCACATCGGCAACCACTACCCCCAGATTGCCGTCCGGGAGCTCAAACAGATCATATAAATCGCCACCTACCTCGCGGGCGGTCTTCCATAACACACCAACTTCCCAGCCGGGAACCGCCAGCAGCTCGGAGGGCAGCAAGCCACGTTGGATTTCATGCGCCAGTTGTAGCTCACGCTCCAGACGCTCGCGGTTGACCAGATCGCGTTGGAAGCGGTCGTTCTGAATCGCCAGGCTGGCTTGCTGTGAAATGCCAAGACCAATTTCAAGGCGCTTCTCCCGCCGATGGCGATTGGAAATGGCAAAGCGTGACAGATCCGGCGGCACAGGCCCGGCCTCCTCAACCACCAGCGCTCCAAGAAGCTCATTTTGGATCATCAGTGGGAAGACAAGCAGCAGGCTCTCATCCAGCACCAGAAAATCTCCAACCTGGTGCAGGTCCGGGGCTGATAGCCGCGCCCAGGCCCGCTCTACTTCTATCTTCTCGACGGGACTGCTATCCGCCGGACAGGCCAGCAGGCTGTTATGCTGGCGCAGAGAATCTAATAGCGGAAATTCGCCAAAGGCAATAGCCTGGCTGTGTTGCATCACTCCATACGCCTGTACCAGCCGGTAGATTTGCTGGCTTTCATCCAGCAAGAAAATGGCGGCGCGCTTCATCCCAATCAGGATAGGTGCCAAGCGAACGATCGTCTCCAAAGTTTCATTCAGGTCGGTGTTGCTGGCAATCGCCTGCGCCACCTGCAAGAGCGCCACAGACACGTAGGCTTCTTCTTGCTGGAGCTTTAACAAGCGCAGGTTTTCAATGGCCAGGGCAGTCTGGCGTGCAATCCCCTGGACGATTGCCATCTGCTCATTGGAGAAGGATTCGATTTCTGCCGCCTCATAGAGATTGTCCGATCGCCCCTGGTATTCGATCAAGAAAGCGCCGATGACCTCGCCGCGGCTGATCAGTGGCACCAGGATCATGCGGTGTTCGAAAGCCTGACCCCGTTCCCGATCGTTAGATCTCAGGCTCATCAGTGGTGCATTGGCGGGACTGGCAGCCAGAATGCTGGGGGCCTGCTCTTGTACCAGCCGGTCGAAAGCCGGCACCTCTCCGGGGGCAAAGCGCCAGCGCTCAAACTCCGCCTGCTGAGGCGCCCCCAGCCCGGAAGCGACCGCCGGGATAAATGCATCGTTCTCATCGCGCATATAGAGTGCACAGGCCTGCACCCCGGCCAGGGTGGGTGTGATCTCAGTGACTGTTTGCAGCAGATCCACCACACCGTTGATTTCCTGGGTGGCGCGGGCGACCTCCAGCAGCACGGTCGAGACCCAGGCTTGCTCGTGAGCGGCCTCGTACAGACGCGCGTTTTCGATGGCGACCGCCGCGTAGCCTGCAAAGGTAGCGGTCATCAAGCGCGACTCGCTGCCGTAGCGTTTGGCTGTCCGATGGGCTAGCATTAATACTCCCAGCTGCTGCTCGCCGATGCGCAGCGGGGCGGCGATCGCCGAATGGTCGATCGGAAAATTGAGCAGCGCGGCCAACGGCTCGAATGGTGAGTCCGGGGTGCGGATGATAGATTGGTCGGAATAGAGCGCTTCGGCCAGCCATGACCAGGCGGGAGCCTGCTGGTCGAATGCCCCCGGAGATTGTTGGACAGCCAGGGAAGCGTCCGGCAGGCTGGAGCCAATCTCCAGGCAAAGCTCATCCAGGTCGATGCCGGTCACCGCCGCCAGGCGCAGCGGTGGGCAGCCGGGTGGATCGAGTACCTGTAGTTGCCGGTCGATCAGCCAGATCGCGGCCTGGTCACAAGGCAGCGTACGGTTGAGTACCTGCAAGATGACCTGCAGCACATCTTCCAACTCTGTGTCTGTGGTCAGCAGGCCGGCCACTTCACGCAGGCTGTCCGCTACCTGGCGCTGGAACTGCTCGGAGCGGTACGAGCGGGCATTGTTCAGGGCAATCGCGACATGCCCCGCCAGGGCTTCGAACAGGAAGCGGTCCTCTTCACTAAAAGCATCAATCTCTTCGCTTTGGATATCCAGTATCCCGAGGATTTCGCCGCTAAATGCGATTGGAATGGTTAACTCGGCGCGGGTCTCGTCCGGGGGTAAGGGTGACGGTCGGTAGTGCGGCTCCTGCCGCACATCATTCGCCAGCACCGTGGTTACTTGGCGTGCCACCCATGGGATAATGCCCTGCGGGTCATCCAGGCCAAACGAGAAGATCTGATCCCGTAGCATAGCGCTGTGGGCCCCATAGCCGGCTTCATAAAAGATCTCCCGGCGACCGGTGTGGACGGTGAACAGGTAGACATAGGGATAGCCGAAGCGATTTTTAATCAAGTCGGCCACGCGCTGCAGCATCTCATCCTGATCCAGAACCGATGAAATCGCACTGCTGATCTCAAATAACGTCGTGAGCTGTTCTGCCCGGTGTCCCAGGGTGAGGTACATTTGGGCACCCTCGATAGCCACCGCGATGTGGCTCGCCAGGGCGCGCAAGACCAGCAGGTCGGTTTCGTTGAAATCATCCGGCAGATTGCTCTGCACATCGAGCACACCCACCAGCCGCGACTCGATTTTAAGGGGCAAGGCCAGCTCAGAGCGCGTCTCGGGCAGAGAGGCTTCAAAGGTATAGCGTTTCTCGGCTGTCACATCCCTGGCAAGCAGCTCATGACCGGTTCGCACAACGTGACCAATGATGCCTTTGCCGACCTGGACAGAGATGATGTGAGGGTGTCTTTCTCCAGGAGACACAGGTGGATTGACTCTGGGACCGGCGCTGGAGCGAAAGTGCAAAGCTTCCTGCCCCGGCTCCAGGGTAAAGATGGCTACATAGTAGTAATCGAAGGTCTCCAAAATCAAGCGCGTGATGCGAGGCGCCAGCTCGTCCAGATCGCGCAGGCTGGCGATCTGTGCAGCCACTTGCCTGACCAGGCCAAGCTGCTCGACACGCCAGTGCCCAATCGCCATCTGGCGAGCGGCGCGTATCCCGATGGTGGATTGCAGCGCTAACCCTTCCAATAACGACAGGTCTTCTGCACTGAACGCCGGCCCACTGCTGCGCGCCACCTGTAAAGCTCCCAGGATCGTTGGGGCAGAGTCGCCTTCGTCGCAATAAACCAGGGGTGTGGCAGCCGTTAAGCCATCCGGCGAGATAATCAGGTTCCGGTTGTCGATTGCCTGCTGCATCCACGCAGTTGGGTGCTGTAGCTGTGACACCAGCCCGTCGCCAGGCTGCGCGTACTCGCCCGGCAGGGTGAGCCACAGAAAGGCTTCGCCTTCAATCAGGCTTTGCGTTGTTTGCAGGATGAGCAG
>JAGDMX010000045.1 GCA_017860725.1 Chloroflexota bacterium
AGCTGATCGTGCCTGTGGCGCTGGAGCAGGGTTCCAAGTTCGCCATCCGCGAAGGCGGTCTGACGGTCGGCGCCGGCGTGATTACTAAGATCCTGGACTAGGTATATTATGATGGCGAAACAAAAAATCCGCATCCGCCTCAAGGCATACGACCATCGTGTTCTGGATCAATCCGCAAAGCGGATCGTTGAGACTGCTGAGCGAACTGGAGCGCGAGTAGTTGGCCCTGTACCCTTGCCAACTCGCATAGAACGGTTTACAATTCGACGCTCGACTTTTATCGATAAAGACTCGCACGAGCACTATGAAATTCGGACCCACAATCGCTTGATCGACGTGTTGGATCCAGATTCCAAAACGATCGACATGCTCATGCGGCTGAATCTGCCGGCTGGTGTGGATATCGAGATTAAAATTTAGAAATTGATAATTCGTGCCAGGTGTCACGTGGATTTTGGACGTGACACCTGACACTGAATGCACAGGCAGTGCAAGAGCAGCGCTGCACGGGAACCACAACCCGAGCTTCCCGGCAGACTGGCTGACTGCACTGCGGTCAGGGATGATGTAGCCATGCCCAGGCTAACAGTCCCGAATAATGTTTAGAAGGAGAAAATTGAGATGTTGAAAGGGCTGATTGGCAAGAAAGTCGGCATGACCCAGATTTTCGATGAAGCCGGCGCGGTAGTGCCTGTTACCATCATCGAAGCTGGGCCGTGCTATGTAACCCAGGTTCGGCTGCCCGAGAATGATGGCTATTCGGCGGTGCAGTTGGGTTTTGATGAAATTAAACCAAAACGTCTAACAGGCGGTCAGCTTGGGCACCTCAAGCGCAACAACCTCCCTCCGTTGCGCTTTTTACGCGAATTCCGCGCCAAAGACCCGGAAGTGAGCGAAGGTGACAAGCTTACGGTGGGCGAGGTGTTTTCCGTCGGCGAAGCGGTGGATGTAATTGGTACCAGCAAAGGCAAGGGTTTTCAGGGTGCTGTTAAGCGCTACCATTTCCGTGGTGGACCCAAAACCCATGGCCAGTCGGACCGCCAGCGCGCTCCCGGTTCCCGCGGCTCAGGCACCACCCCTGGCCGGGTTTACAAAGGTGCACGCGGTCCAGGGCACATGGGTAGTGATCGTGTGACAGCACAGAACCTGAAGGTTGTACTGGTAGATGGCGAACGCAACCTGTTGGGCGTGCGTGGCGCAGTGCCAGGTGCCAAAGGCGGCTTGGTGCTGATCCGTGCGGCGCGCAAACAGTAGTTAAGGAGTGAAGCAATCATGGAAGTAGATGTCTTCAACATGGAGGGGCAGAAGGTTCGCACCGTGGAGCTTCCCGCTGCGATCTTTGAGGCTCCTGTAAATGTCGACCTGATGCACCAGGCCTATGTTCGCCAGATGGCTAACGCACACCTGGGCACCCACGATACCAAGGGTCGCAGTGAAGTTTCTGGCGGCGGCCGTAAGCCGTGGCGGCAGAAGGGCACCGGACGCGCCCGCCAGGGTTCCACCCGGGCTGCCCATTGGGTAGGCGGCGGCAAAGTCCACACACCTAAACCGCGCGATTATTCCTTGAAAATGCCGCTTAAAATGCGCCGGGCTGCACTGCGCTCTGCCTTGTCGGTTAAGGCAGCGGATCGTAATATCGTTATCTTGGAAGCATTGAACCTGCCGGAAGCGAAAACACGCCTGATGTCCAAGGCTCTTGATCTCCTGGTAGGTGAGTCCAGCACGTTGATCCTCATCCCTGAGAAGACCGCCGAATACGATTTGGTGGTGCGCTCGGCGAACAACCTGCCGGACACAAAGACCCTGATGGCCAGCTACCTGAACATCCGTGATTTGATGGTCTATGACAAGGTCGTCATGCCATTACCGGTCCTGGACGTGCTGGTATCTTTCCTAGGATAGGTGGAGGTAGAGATGGCAACCATTTATGATGTGCTCCGCCGCCCGATCATCACGGAAAAATCCAATTACCAGAATGCGGAACACCACCAGTACGTGTTCGAGGTCAGCAATGATGCGACCAAATCTCTGGTTAAGGATGCGATTGAGCAATTGTTCGATGTCAAAGTCATGCAGGTGAATATTCTCAAAGTTCCTGCTAAGCGAACTCGCCGTGCACGGAGCCGAAGATTGATGATCCGGCGCAGTGGGTATAAGAAGGCCATTGTCACATTGGCCCCAGATGATACGATCGCAGTGTTTGAAGGGGTGAAATAATGGGTGTTAAAAAGTATAAACCAATTACCCCCGGTCTGCGGGGAATGACTGGTTACACGTTCGAAGAGATCACGAAGACCAGCCCAGAACGTTCGCTGCTGGTGCCAATGCGCCGAAGCGGTGGCCGTAATGTATATGGCCGTGTAACGGTTCGCCATCGTGGTGGCGGCAACCGCCAACATATCCGTGTGGTTGATTACAAGCGCGATAAGCACAACATCCCTGCTCGGGTTGCGGCGATTGAGTACGATCCCAATCGCACCGCCCGCCTGGCGTTGCTGTATTACGCGGATGGAGAGAAGCGCTATATCATCGCACCGCTGGATCTGCGCGTGAATGATACCGTAATGGCCGGCCCGACTGCCGAGGTTCGCCCCGGCAACAGCCTGCCAATCTCTATCATCCCGGTGGGAACCCTGGTGCACAATATCGAGCTCAAAGAGGGGCGCGGAGGTCAATTGGTGCGCGCCGCGGGTGGAGCAGCCCAGCTTCTGGCGAAAGAGGGCGATTATGCCCAGATCCGCCTTCCATCTGGTGAAGTACGTCTGGTTCGCCAGAATTGCTACGCGACCATAGGCCAGGTTGGTAATGTGGAGCACGGCAATATTAAGCTTGGCAAGGCTGGACGGAAGCGCCACATGGGTATCCGCCCAACAGTGCGTGGTACAGCTATGTCACCGCGCGACCATCCGCATGGCGGTGGTGAAGGCCGGCAGCCGATTGGTATGCCCAGCCCCAAGAGCCCGTGGGGTAAACCCACCTTGGGTTATAAAACCCGCCGCAATAAAAAGACAGACCAGTACATTGTTCGCCGGCGCGGAAAAAAGCGGCGTTAGTTGGAGAGTGAGTCATGGGACGATCTTTAAAGAAGGGTCCATTCATTGACCCGAAACTGCTCAAGAAAATTGAAGCCATGAATGAGCGTGGCGATAAAAAAGTAATCCGCACCTGGAGCCGGGACAGCACGATCTACCCGCAGATGGTCGGGCATACAATTGCAGTGCATGATGGCAAGCGGCATGTCCCGATTTATATCACTGAGAATATGGTAGGCCATCGGCTGGGCGAATTTGCTCCGACACGTTTATTCCGCGGTCATGTGGCGGAAAAGAAGACGAAGAGAGGTTAGGCCGATATGTCTACTGATATTCGTGCTGAAGCCCGTTTCATCCCAATTTCGGAACAGTAAGTTCGGCTGGTGGCGGATTCCGTGCGGGGAAAAGATGTCGTGGAAGCATTGACCATGCTCAAATTTACCACCAATCAGGCGTCACTCCCTGTTTCCAAGGTGGTGGCCTCGGCCATGGCCAATGGCGAGGAGAATTTTGGTGTCAGCCGCGATGACATGTACATTTATCGCATCTTTGCCGATGAAGCTCCAACGCGGAAGTGGCGCCGATTTGGTGCACGTGGGCGGTTCAAGCCCTGGCTGCGTCGATCTTCGCATATCACGGTCATCCTGCGCGAGCGGGAAGCCAAATAAGGAGAAATTATGGGTCGCAAAGTTAATCCGATTGGTTTTCGTCTGAAGATTAACCGCACTTGGGAAGGTCGCTGGTATGCGGAAGGCGCTGAGTACGTCCGTAACTTGCACCAGGATTTTGCCTTGCGCGAACTGGTTCGCAATGAGGCTCCCCGGGCAGGCGTCTCCCTTGTGGAAATTGAGCGCTTCCCTGGCAAAGTGAAAGTGGTGGTGCATACCGCGAAACCGGGCATCCTGATTGGTAAGAAGGGCGACACGGTGAAGAAGATTCGCCAGAGCCTGGAAGCCGCAGTCGGTAAGAAGGTCGATCTGGAAATCAAGGAGATCAAGTCGCCGGACTTGGACGCATACCTGGTATCACGCAATATTGCTGAACAGCTGGAAAAGCGCATCAGCTACCAGCGGGCGATGAAACGTGCCATCCAGCAAGCGATGCGTCAGGGTGCCGAAGGCATTCGTCTGGAAGTCTCCGGTCGCTTGAGTGGCGCTGAAATGGCTCGCACGGTAAATATGCGTGAAGGTCGTGTACCGCGCCAGACTCTGCGGGCGAACATTGATTACTCCAAGGCTGAAGCCCTGACTACCTACGGTCAGATTGGCGTGAAGGTATGGATTTATAAAGGCGACGTGCTGCCCGAGGTGGAAGAGAAAGTTGAATCGACCGAAGGCGTTTACGTTAGCGAATAAGTTGTTGGGATGAGGTTGTTATTATGTTAATGCCAAAGCGTGTAAAGTGGCGCAAGCAAATGCGCGGTCGGATGCGAGGCAAAGCCTATCGTGGCGCAGATGTGCTTTTCGGCGATTTTGGTCTGAAAGCCATGGAGCCAGGCTGGGTTTCTGCACGGCAGATTGAGGCGGCGCGCCGCGCAATCGTGCGGGCAATGCACCGGCGTGGGAAATTCTGGATCCGCATCTTTCCGGATAAACCGGTAACGCGAAAGCCGGCTGAAACCCGTATGGGCAAAGGAAAGGGCAATGTGGAGTATTGGGTAGCGGTTGTGCGCCCTGGTCGAATTATGTTTGAAGTCGGCGGTGGTTTAACCGATGAAATTGCTCTTGAAGCACTTCGCCTGGCTCAGTATAAGCTGGCTATCAAGACAAAAATCGTGGCTCGTCATGAGCTGGCAGGAGGCGAATGATGGCCAAAAAAGACAAAGATCTGCGCTCCTTGACGGATGATCAGTTGGAGAAGGAACTGAATGATGCCCGTGAAGAGCTGATGAAACTGCGTTTTCAGCAGTCTACGGGTGAATTGACGGATTTCACGCGGTTGAGAATTACCCGCCGGCAGGTCGCCCGAATTCTGACACTCATTAATGAGCGTGTGGCTACTGAGGAAGGTGAAGCATGAATAACCGGCGTCGATTGACTGGTGTCGTCACAAGCAATAAAATGCAAAAGACTGTGATGGTTGAGATATCTCGTACTTACCGTCACCCGCTGTACAAAAAAGTTGTCCACACTCGCAAGCGCCTGATGGCTCATGATGAGCTGGGTTGCCAGCTGGGTGACGAGGTACGTATCGTCGAGAGCCAGCCGATTTCTCGCCGCAAGCGATGGGTGGTGGAAGCAATCCTTCGTCACGATATTGCAGCCGGGGATGTTATGGCTGGTGCGGAGGCATAGCAATGATCCAGCAAGAAACTCGACTAAGAGTCGCCGATAATACCGGTGCACGTGAGCTGCTGGTAATCCACATCTTGGGTGGTTCTACTCGCCGATATGGAAGGGTAGGAGATGTGGTCGTGGCCACGGTGAAGTCGGCTTCACCGCAGGGCGCTGTCAAAAAGAGCGAGATTGTTCGGGCGGTCATCGTACGCTGTGCTAAGGAATGGCGGCGGGAGGATGGTTCATCCATACGCTTTGATGACAATGCGGCCGTCATCCTTGACCAGGATGGCCATAACCCGAAGGGGACCCGCATTTTTGGCCCGGTGGCTCGTGAGCTGCGCGAAAAAGGCTTTATGAAAATTGTCTCGCTGGCACCTGAGGTTCTCTAGAACTCGGGCAGGCGTATTGACGCAGGAGCGATAACCGTGAAATTAAAGATACGTAAAGGTGATACCGTTGAAGTGATCAGCGGTCGAATGGAAGACAAAGGCAAGCGCGGTGAGGTCATCCGGGTATTGCCGGACGAGATGCGCGTGGTTGTTCAGGGGGTAAATGTGCGTAAGAAACATCAGCGCCAGGTGCAGACGCGTGGCCGGACAATGAGCCCAGGGATCGTTGAGTTTGAGGCACCGATCTCGCTCGCGAATGTCATGCTGGTTTGCCCGAAGTGCCGCAAACCCACGCGTGTTGGTATTCATCGCGAGGGCGAAGAAGCCCAGCGCGAGTGTAAAAAATGCCACTCCTTGTTTGATTAGGCCGGCTGGCAGGGAATTAGATTATGAGTCATGTGTTGAAAGAACGTTATAACCAGGAAGTTGTTCCGGCTCTGATGAAAGCGCTCAATATGAGCAATGTAATGCAGGTGCCGAAAATCGAGAAGGTGGTCGTTAACATCGGCGTGGGTGAAGCCCTGGACAATGCCAAAGCCCTGGATGCAGCCGTAGGAGATATGACCCAGATTACGGGTCAGAAGCCGATCATAACCAAAGCTCGCAAGAGCATTGCTGCTTTCAAGCTGCGTGAGGGGCGCGCGATTGGAGTGAAGGTCACTCTGCGAGGCGAGCGAATGTGGTCGTTCCTCGACCGGTTGATGAATATTGCATTGCCGCGCGTGCGTGATTTCCGTGGTATTTCGGCAGATGCCTTCGACGGTCGTGGAAATTACACCCTAGGCTTGCGTGAGCAGCTGGTTTTTCCCGAGATCGACTACGACAAGATCGATAAACTGCGCGGCCTGGAGGTCACGATCGTGACAACCGCCCGCTCAGACGATGAAGGCAGAATATTGCTGCAGATGCTTGGCATGCCGTTCAGGAAGGAAGGATAACCGATGGCTAAGAAAAGTATGGTGATTCGTGAGTCGCGGCGTAAATACCCGACCCGTGTTCGCAATCGCTGTAAAGTTTGTGGTCGCCCGCGTGGCTATCTCCGGCGCTTTGGTTTATGCCGCATCTGTTTCCGTGAGCTGGCACTTGAGGGCAAGATTCCAGGCGTGGTCAAATCATCCTGGTAGCCTGCGGAGGAGAATTCAATGAGTGTAACGGATCCTATTGGAGATATGCTTACTCGTATGCGAAATGCGATAATAGTTGGCCACACTTTGGTAGCACTTCCCAGTTCAAAAGCAAAGGTTTCAATCGCCAAAATTTTGAAGGAAGAAGGCTTTATCAGTGGCTATGAAGTAGTGGATGGAAAGATCGCCGGTTCAAAGGTACTGCGCCTCCGCTTGAAATATGTGGGCGAGCGGCGCGAGCGCCAGTCGGTGATCACCGGTCTGGAGCGGATCAGCCGCCCGGGTCGCCGAGTGTATACCGGCGCAAAGGAGATTCCCTGGGTTCTCTCCGGCATGGGTATTGCGATCCTGTCCACGCCTAAAGGTGTCATGACTGGCCAACGCGCCCGCCAATTGGGCGTCGGTGGTGAAGTCCTCTGCAAGGTTTGGTAAGGAGGTTGTTGTGTCACGTATTGGACGAATGCCGGTGGTAATCCCCAAGGGCGTGGAGGTCAGCATCGATGGCTCTTCGCTGCATGTAAAAGGCCCGAAGGGCGAGATGGTTCGTGCCTTCCCGGGAGCGATGGGGATTGAAATTGAAGATGGCAAAATCCTGGTTAAGCGCCCCTCTGATGAGCGCACTCACCGTGCCCTGCACGGTATGACGCGTGCCTTAATCAACAACATGGTTGTTGGGGTTAGTACAGGTTTTGAAAAAGTACTGGAAGTCAACGGAGTTGGCTACCGCGCGGAGATGAGCGGTCCTAATTTAATGCTGTATGTTGGCTACTCACATCCAGTGAAGATGGAACCTCCGCAGGGAATTCGCTTTGAAGTGGATGCCAAAACCCGTCAAATTAAAGTCCTGGGTCATGATAAGGAATTGGTCGGGCAGGTGGCTGCGGATATCCGCAAGGTCCGCCCTCCAGAGCCGTACCAGGGTAAGGGCATCAAGTATCTGAGTGAAAAGATCCGCCGTAAGGCAGGTAAGACAGGCAAGGTGTAAGCAATGGCAAAATCAAAATCTCGACTACAGGCGCGTAAGCGACGCCATGTCAGTATCCGTCAGTCCGTTATTGGCACGCCGGAACGCCCCCGCCTGAATGTATACCGCAGTCTGGCCGAAATTTATGCACAGGTGATCGATGATGAAGCCGGGCACACCCTGGTTTCAGCCTCGTCGATTGATAACGAGCTGCGCACCAAGATGCAAGGCCTGAAGAAGACTGAGCAGGCTAAACTGGTTGGCAAGAAACTGGCCGAGCGAGCCAAATTAAAGGGCATTGATAAGGTCGTGTTCGACCGCGGCGGCTACCGGTACATTGGGCGAGTTAAAGCCCTGGCCGATGCAGCCCGCGAAGGCGGCCTGGATTTCTAGTAAAGTTCCGAGGGCCGAGACTTGTCCAGGGATGGACACTGACGGCTTAGCGGCTTTACAAGGAGAAGATCATGGCAGATTACGAGTTTACTGAGTTCACACAAGAGTTGGACGAGCGCGTGGTGGATATCGCCCGGGTAGCAAAAGTTGTCAAGGGTGGACGCCGTTTCTCTTTTCGCGTGACCGTTGTCGTCGGCGATAACCGGGGTAGCGTTGGAGTCGGAATTGGCAAGGCTAATGCGGTGCCCGACGCGATGCGCAAAGCCTCTGAGCGTGCCCGCAAGGATATGCACAAGGTCGCTTTGTACGAGACAACCATTCCACATGAGGTGCTCGGCAAGGTTGCTGGAGCCAGGGTACTGCTCAAACCGGCATCTGCCGGTACCGGCGTTATTGCTGGCGGTGGTGTGCGTGCTGTGTTGGAAGCTGCTGGGGTTTCAGATATCCTGACCAAATCTCTGGGTAGCAACAATATCTTGAATGTTGTCTTCGCCACCATGGATGCACTCGACCAGTTGAAATCTCCACAAGAAGAGGCCATCCGCCGGGGTAAATCCGTAAAGGAGCTGGCCCCCTTCTGGGATCGGAGGAAGCATGTCTAGCAATATAGAAACTGGCGCCAATGTTGTTCGAATCACATTGATTAAAAGCCCAATTGGGTATTCCAAGCGTCACAAGGCGACTATCCGGGCGCTTGGCTTGCGCCGCATGCACCAGACCGTTGAGCACGCCGATTCACCAAGCCTGCGCGGCATGCTTTATACCGTCAACCATCTGGTTCAGTTGGAAGAAGTCAGCGGTGCAAAATAGGCTTTATTTTTGGGAGTATCGATGAAATTACACGATCTTAAACCACAGGAAGGGTCGAAGAAGGACCGCAAGCGTGTGGGTCGCGGTATCTCTGCCGGGCAAGGCAAGACAGCCGGCCGGGGTACCAAAGGCCAGGGCGCACGCTCCGGCGGCGGTACACGCCTGTATCATCAGGGTGGTAACCTGCCTTTCTTCCGACGACTACCGTTCAAGCGCGGTGAAGGATTTACACCTCTGCATCAGGTCGAATTTAACGAAGTGAACCTCGACCAATTAGCAGGCTTTCCGGCGGGTAGTGTTGTCACTCCAGAAATTCTGGCTGAGGCGCGCTTGCTGCGGGATAAGCGCGACCCCGTCGTCATTTTAGGCCGGGGTGCTGTAACGGTAGCATTGAAAGTGCATGCTCACCGTGTGAGTGCGGGCGCCAAGGCTAAAATTGAAGCCGCCGGCGGTAGTGTGGAGATCCTGGAATAATCCAGGTCTGGATAAGGAGACTTTGCTATGAAGCGGTCTGCCTGGCGATATATATGGTCGGCTCAGGACATCCGTCGGAAATTGCTGGTCACGCTCTTGATCCTGGCGATTTATCGTATGGTTTCACACGTGCCGGTCCCTGGGGCAAATGCAGATGTAATCGGTAATCTTGCTGCAGCCGGAGGTGCCGGTGGTACTTTGGTCGGCCTGTTAGATTTGCTATCGGGCGGTACGGTCTCGCGTTTCTCGGTTCTGGCGATGGGTGTGTATCCGTATATTACGGCTCAAATTATCATCCAATTGCTGGTGCCTATCGTTCCATCTTTTCAGAAACGGTTTGCAGACGACCCGCGCGAGGGCCAAAAATGGATGGAGAAGTGGACGCTGATCCTGGCGATCCCAATGGCGGCCCTCAACGCGATCGGACAGATCAATATCTTCAACCAGATGGCCAGCCAGAGCAACCTGGGATTTGTGATCTCCGATTTCGGACTCTTTGGCGCTAACTGGCTTTCTTCCTGGGCGATTGTCATCAGTATGACCGCCGGAACCATGTTTGCTATTTGGCTGGGCGAGCTGATCTCCGAGTTTGGTATCCGTAACCAGGGTCTGTCCTTGATCATCTTCTCCGGCATCGTCTCGCGCATCCCGATTTCGATCGGCTCGCTGCTGGCGGACGAACAGAATCGCTGGATTCTGATCACCATGATGGCGGTCATAACCACATTGACGGTCTTCGCGATCGTCTATGTCCAGCAAGGGCGACGCAATATCCCGGTGATGTATCCAGGGCGGCGGGTAGGCAATCGCATGTCGATGCCAGTTAAGGGTACGTTGCCTTTAATGGTTAATATGGCCGGCATGATCCCGCTAATCTTCGCCCAGTCACTGCTAACCTTCCCGGCGATTGTCGCTAGCTTCTTCACGGGTGCGCAGAGCGAGTGGATTCAGAATATTGCGAACAGTATTTATACCACTTTCAGCGGCCAGGGAAATGGCTACTATATCATGTACTTTATCATGGTGGTTGGCTTCACCTTCTTCTATACAAATGTTCTGTTCCAGCAACAGAACTATGGTGAAAACTTAAAGAAGGTTGGCGCGCAAATCCCGGGTGTATCGCGCGGCGCACCGACCCAGAAATACTTGAATAAGGTGTTAAGTCGCATCACACTTCCCGGTGCGTTGTTCCTGGGTATCGTCGCAGTGCTGCCCTGGTTGCTCAGCCTGGTCATACCTCTGGCGGGACAAGGTGACAATCTGTTGCTGGTCTCCTCGGCCGGATTGATCATCGTTGTAGGTGTGGTGCGCGACTTGTTCTTCAACATCGAAGCCGACCTCAAGTTGCACGGCTACGATGACTCGTTGCTTGTGCGGTAGGAGTGCAAATATGCCGGTCTATATTGTCTTGCTTGGTCCCCCCGGTGCGGGTAAAGGCACTCAGGCGCAGCTAATCTCGGAAAAATTGGGCTTACCTCATATTTCTTCTGGAGATATCTTCCGGGAAAATCTGAAGAATCAGACGGACCTGGGCAAGCTGGCCAAAGGCTATATGGATCGCGGCGAGCTGGTGCCGGATGATCTTACCATTCAGATGATCCGAGACCGATTGAGCCGCCCGGACTGCGTTTCTGGTGCATTGCTGGATGGCTTCCCGCGCACAGTTGCACAGGCTGAAGCGCTGACACAGATGCTGGCAGAGTTTACAGGCCGGGTGAATGCAGTGCCTTATATCAATGTAGCGGAAGAGGTGTTGGTCGAGCGGCTTACCGGTCGTTGGACTTGCCGGGCTGAGGGGCACGTATTTCATGAAAAGTTCAGCCCCCCAAAGGTCGCAGGAGTTTGTGACTTCGACGGCTCTGAGCTGTACCAGAGGCCGGATGATAATGTCGAGACCGTTACTCGCCGCATCCGGGTCTACTTAGATCAAACGATGCCGCTGATTGCCTATTATCGGCAGGGTGGTGTCTTATTGGAAGTGGATGGGACCAAAACAATCAACCAGGTAGGCGCCGATTTGCTTGCCGGGTTGGATAAGATGGTCTGATCGGGTTTTGTGGAGCAGATGAACCAGCAAGTTGTGCTCAAGAGTATGAATGAAA
>JAGDMX010000300.1 GCA_017860725.1 Chloroflexota bacterium
AAGTAAATCGTCAAAACTGTCCTGTTATGGATATGGAACTGGACCCTATTATCCAACGACCTGAGGCCTCACAAGAGAGTCCTCCACCGACTATCTTGCAGCTGTGGTGGCTGGGGGTTTCACGCCCCAACCGTGCCTTTGACGCCATTCGGGCGAAGCCCGCCCCGGCCTGGGGTTTTTGGATCCTGGTCGGCTTTAATCTGGCCATCTCGCTGACCACCGACCTGGCCCGCTGGCTGCTAGGCGATCCACCGCTGCTCGACTCCTGGCTGACCTTCCTACCGGCAGATGACTACCTGTTCGCCGAGCTGTTCTTTCTGCCGGTATTGCGCGTGTTGACTGCCCTACTTGGTGCCGGTGTCATTCATGTCTTCCTGCGCCTGGTGAACCAACCGAGTGACTATGACACTCAGGTCAATATCGGTGGGATGACTTATCTGATCGTCATGCCGGTCATCCTGGTCAGTGATTGGATCTTGTTGGCGGTTGGGCATTACGAACTTAGCATTTACACCCATCCACTGTCGATGTTCTGGTCCGTGCCAATCGGTATCATTGGAGTCAGGTGCTTGCTAAATGCCCGCACTCCCTATGCCGTGGCAGGTGTGCTTCTCACCGAGCTGGTGAGTATCCCATTGTTGGCGATATTCGCCCGTTAAGAATCTCCACTACCGGCAGGACGATCTTGAGAAGATCATTCTCGCTGAACATCCGGCTGAATTAAGAAGTAGTTAAAAAGAAATGGATCGTTTGAATAGTGGAGTAAAATTATCTTGTTCAAAATGGCCGGTTGCAGTAGCTTACTGCTTACCCGAAAGGAGGTCGAGATGTCCCGGATTGAGCAAACCGTGTGGTGCGATAACTGCGGTGTAGAGATCACCTGGGGGCCGATCGTGCGGGTGGGGCAGGCCCGGCATCGCATCTTGCATTTCTGCTGTATGGATTGTCTGGCGGGCCGCGCTTGCAAGTGCGGCGAGCGTCTCGAACTGGAAGATGAGCGGCGCACTTCATCTGTTCAAACCTACAGCTAGATCAGAAAATCGCCTAGTTTCATTAACTCAAAATGGGCAGTCGTGCTAAGTCTGCACCTTTGCCTGTTTAGCCTGTATGGAACAGGGATTAATGCAAACTGCCAGCCCTGGCTGACCCCTGGCTGGCAGTTTTGACTCAGATCAAGCCGATTATCCTCCGCTTTAGCCTCTTCCCCGACCGCCGGCCCACATCGGGCGCCCGGTTTGCTCTCGCAAGGTGATCGTCTGCCCGCTGGTAAAATTCTCGATCTCGACAAGCTCAAAGGCTTTGTTTTCATAAAATCCGCTGATCCGCACCATATCGCCTGCCCACAGGCCGAAGCCCTGCTCCTGGGCATACGTCCAGGCCCGCCCGGATAGATCAACTGGGGCATGATCAGGCACCTGGATCACTACCGCATCTTCAGCCGAGTTCTCGATCACACCGAACAGGGTCACCAGTTCGCCTATCTCTGCTTGCGGATCGGCAGTGCCTGCTGCCTTATCGATGCTATTCCCGCCCCGGTTACCGTTACCCTGAGTTTGCTCATTTGCCGACTGGTTGGCCTGATTGCCCCTGACTGGGAATTGCTCAGCCACTAGTTGATTGGCTGCAGTAAACTCTGCTGATGATCTTCCTTGACCGCTGCCGCTCTCGCTGGCGGCTCTGGCTGTGGTGCGGTACCAGGCACCGTATAGCAGTACACCGATCAGGGCTGCTAACATTGTTCCGACCAAAATCTTCTTAATCATGGTTACCTTCCTTTTCTGTAAATTGAGTTATCTGAAATTGTTATCTGGCAATCTGTTTAGAGTTCTTAAACTCACCGTTAATCTGCATCGCTTTAGATTAGTGGGCTGAGAGGGTATCGGTTGATGGCAGCGGCCTTGACAGGTTGGTCTTGCGCCTCCAAATGCCGCTTGTCACCTTAGTCACCCACTTCCAGTGGATGGCGAAATGCACCACCGCTGCCGCGATCAGGGTCACGCCAGCCCAGGTGTGAATCAAGTCCCAGGTGTTGCGGGTGAAGACCAGCAACGGGTCAACCGCACTGCGTCCGCCAGGGACAAAAAGGAAGTAAATCCCGCTTAAGGCCGTCAGCACGAAGCTGATGGCCACGATCACATTCAGCCATAGGTTGAACCGGCCGCGAGCGTTCATCGGACCGACTTTGTTGCGTAGCTCCTTAAGCGTGCGGTTGAACATGTTAGTAACCCACGACCAATGTAGGGTCAGGTGGATTGCCGCAATGGCGATCATCACCACACCGCCCCAGGTGTGCAGGTCGTCCCAGGCGCTGCGCTCAAACAGAACGGTCACGCCATACATCGGGTTGCGCCCGCCCTGGTAGCCGCTGACCGGTAAAAACAGGAAATAGATACCCGACAGGGCTGCCAGCAAAGCACTCATCCCCAATCCGGCATCGATGAGCCAGTTCCTTTTTGTCTGTTTCGATAAGTTAGTTTTCTTTTCCATCATCGTTATCTCCTCGAAAATTGAGTGCGCTGATATTAATGCTCAGTGAATTGCCCCAATCTTAGCCAGGAGTCGTGAAGAAGTGGTGAAGAAGCTGTGCGCTTGTCATGAATTTGTGACATAATTCACGGTTAAATGCAACTCCCCGCCTGCGTCAGGGCGGGGATGTTATACACAATAGGCGGGTACAGGTCTGTGGAGGAGCTCAGCTTCGCAACGGATACAACTTCCACAGCAGGAATACTGCTGCTATGATCAATGTATACCCCATAATCAGTAGCAACGGCTGATCGATGGTGATCGCCGCCATGTCGATTGTATCGGATGGTCGAAGCTCCACCACGACAGCATCCAGCAGGCCATGGGTGTAGATCGCTGCCATCAGGCTGCCCGTGCGCCGGCGCATAAAGCTGAACAACCAGCCAAAAATCAGTCCGGAAAGCACACCAGCCCAACCCACGCCGCTCAGATGGTAAAAACCGAAAGCCAGAGTTGATCCAGCTATTGCCATGCGCCCACCCCAGCGCTCATCTAGGGCGGCATACAGATCACCCCGGAAGATCAGCTCCTCGCCTACCGCTACCAGGGCGAAGTAGAAGAAGATCTGCCACATCAGCCGTGGCAGGTTGAACGGATGCGGGAATAGCAGCAGGTTGGTGGCTACCAATCCCAGGGTGACACCGATGACTACGATGGTACCGCAAGCGGCGGCTGGGAAAAAGCCGCGCCAAGTGAATCCCAGCTCGGCGGGTGTCCAGAAACGCAATCCAATCAGTAGGCCGGCGATGATGAAATAGACATATACCAGTACCTGGAAGGTGACCTCAGCCTGCCCGTATAGGTTTGGCCACACCCACAGGTAAGCCGGCAGCGCCGGTAAAAACAGCAGTGCCAGCCACGCCAAAGTTGAGGTACTGCGAGAGTAATTTTTCCGCACAGGATTATACTAAAACCCGCAGCGCGCGAAGCGTAACCCACTTACTGGGCTGGCCTTTCACCTCGATATCGCTCCAGATCTTACCGTTGAAGGTGTACTCCTGCTTCCAGCGACCGTCTGAGCCAGCCTTGTTTCGCAGCCACTCTAGGGAGTTTGCCAAGCGCGGGTCATACCCGTAGCCCAGCGCCACCAGCACCTCCAACACCTGCAGCAGATCGGTGACATAACCAAGTGGGCTTGCCTGGAGTTGGAACCAGCTGCGGCTGGGCTTATCGCTGTAACCGGAAGGGTACCCGGCAGTAGCCGGATCGACCGAGAGCAGAAACTCCAAACCGGTTTGGACGGCTGCCTGCATAGCGGGGCTGCGTCGCTCGGGGGGCACTTTGCTAAGCGCCAGCATGGCGCGCGACGCGCCCCAGGCGCAGGGTAGATTGTTATTGGCCGAGCAGGCAAACCCCGGGGCACAGTTGCCGCTTCGGTAGTAACGCTGCGCCGCGCCTTTCTCCTCCGCAGGGGCGATACCCTCTCCGGTGATGCTGCGGCTGAGCCAGTCCAGCGCGACGGCCATGCGTTCGTCATCTCCGTATCCCAGGTCGAGCAGCGCCGCCGCCAGGTTGCCCTGCAGGCAGTGAATCATGCCGCCTGGAGATTTGTCGAAGCTGAAGCCGCCATAGATAGAAATATTATGTGCCAGGATTTGCTCGCAGCCGGCTTGCACTCGCCGGTCGCTCCCATCCGCGCCCAGCAGCGCCAGCAGGATTACCGACCAAACTGTCCCGTTGTACTTGGGGTAATACCCGGGACCGGGCTGGACCCACCAGCCTTCGGCATCTTGAGCCGCTAAAATATGCTGCACCGCCCCGCTCTCCATCACTGCCCGGCGAGCTGCAACAAGCTGTGCATCATCTGTCGGTAGATGTATCAGGTCTCGCAAGGTGAAATATCGCACCCCCGGATTTTCCGGGTCGGGTTCTAACAGCCAATCAAT
>JAGDMX010000046.1 GCA_017860725.1 Chloroflexota bacterium
TAGGCGATGGACGAAAATTTGCAAAAAGTTGATCATACGGCGATTAAAGTCAATCAAGCGTTGATTATCTTGCTGAATATCCTGGCTTTTATCTTCAATGCCCCTTGGCTTGCAGCCGTGGTGGCGTTGGTGATGATCCTGGGTACTATTATCAAGAAGCCCGGCTTTTACCCACTATACCAATACATACTCAAGCCGAGTCGCATAATGAACCCCGAAATCTTGCTAGACAACCCTGAACCGCACCGTTTTGCTCAAGGTTTTGGCGCTATTGTAATGACAATGGGCAGCCTGGCCTTGTTTTTGGGAGCTTCTACCTTGGGCTGGGGGCTGGTTTGGCTGGTTACAAGCCTTGCGGCGCTGAACCTGTTCGTTGGTTTCTGTGCCGGATGTGCGGTTTATTACTGGCTGGCGCGCATTAATGCCCCCGGCTTCTCAAAGATGGCGCCGGCTGGAACTGTTCCCGGTATGCGTCCGAAAGCGAGGGCTGCAGAATGACCCCGGAAATCTTGCTACGCCTGGCTTTGACCATAGCAATCATCGGCATAGGGTGGGCTTTTTATCGGCTGGCTAATCGCGTAATTCTGCAACGCGCCTATTACAAAGCTGGTAAACTTGAATCTGTCCAGCCTGGCCGGCCTGCCTTGCTCTATTTCACTACCCCAACATGCGCTCCATGTAAGATCATACAGCGACCGGCAATCCAGCAATTAAAAACACAGGTCGGTGAACAGTTACAGGTGGTGGAAATCGACGCATCTTTACATCCTGAGATCGCCAGCCGATGGGGTGTTCTCAGTGTTCCGACTACATTCATTCTGGATTCTCAGGGACGACCGCGCCATGTCAATCATGGTGTAGCTCCCACCGATAAATTACTAAAGCAGTTAGAAAATATTTCCTAGGAGCAAGTTCTATGGCAACATTGCGCATTCCCACCCCGCTACGAGCCTACACGGGTGGTAACAACGAGATCACCGTTAGTGGAAATACTGTTGGGGACGCACTCAACGACCTGGTTACAATCTACCCGGCGCTGCGCCCGCATCTTTACAATGGTGAAGGCTCACTGCGCCCATTTGTTAATCTATTCCTGGGCGAAAACAATATCAAAGATCTGCAAGGGCTGGCGACGCCGGTCAGTGAAAATGATCGCTTGCTCTTGATCCCCAGTATTGCAGGCGGATAATCATGTTGCCCGGACTTTCACACGAAGAGATTCTGCGTTATTCTCGCCACCTGCTGATCCCGGAGGTCGGCCTGGAAGGGCAGCGTAGATTAAAAGCCGCCTCGGTGTTGGTGATCGGTACCGGTGGGCTTGGGTCGCCGGTCGCGCTGTACCTGGCCGCGGCGGGTGTTGGACGGATTGGGTTGGTGGATTACGATGTGGTGGATTACTCCAACCTGCAGCGTCAGGTGATTCACGGTTCTTCTACCCTGGGTATTCTCAAAGTCGAGTCGGCGCGTAACCGCATGCTGGACTTGAATCCGGATATCCAGGTAGATGTCTACAACGAGCCATTCACATCTTACAACGCCATGCAAGTTGCTAGAGATTACGATCTGATCATTGATGGCACGGACAATTTCCCTACCCGCTACCTGACCAATGACCTGTGTGTATTAACAGGCAAGCCAAATGTGTACGGCTCGATCTTCCGCTTCGACGGGCAGGTCAGTGTGTTCGATGCCCGGCGCGGGCCTTGCTACCGCTGCCTGTTCCCAGAGCCACCGCCGCCGGGCTTGGTGCCCTCTTGCGCTGAGGGTGGCGTATTGGGTGTGCTGCCGGGGACAATCGGTACGCTGCAGGCTACTGAAGCGCTAAAGCTCATCCTGGGGATCGGTGATCCCTTAATTGGGAAACTGCTGCTTTACAATGCTTTGGATATGTCGTTTGATTTTGTAAATTTGCGTAAGAATCCGAACTGTAAAGTTTGCAGCCCTGAACCGGAGGTTACCGAGCTGATCGATTATGAGGCTTTTTGTGGAGTTCCCGGGCACGATCATGAAGAGGGCACGGTTGGCGAGGGCTGGGATATTACAGTCACAGAGCTTGCCGAGCGAATGCAAACCGGCAATCACCTGCGCCTGCTCGATGTCCGTGAGCCGCACGAGCTGGAAATCTCCCACCTGGAGGGGGCGACCCTGATTCCGCTTGGGCAGCTGGCGTCACGACTCTCAGAGTTGGACAGTGCTGAAGATATGGTTGTGTTTTGTAAAGCCGGGACTCGCTCCGCAAGGGCATTGGAATTACTTCTCAGTGCCGGATTTCGCAAGGTAAAGAACCTAAAAGGCGGCATCAACGCCTGGGCGAAAGAGGTCGATCCGAGCTTGCCGATCTATTAAGGCTCTACTTTTACCCAGCGGGCAACCAGGTTATCATCCAGGGAACGGTAAGCTTTTCCCTGGATTTGTTTACCAATCTTGGGGGTGCCCATGACGATGGCTTCTGGGGGAACTTGAATAGTTACTCCATCCACCAGCCATTGTTGCTCCTGGATACGCTGTAATTTCCCGCTGATGGTATATTCCCGTGGTTGTACCTGGTGCGCCAGGATTGTACCATCTGGCTGCAACTCACCCTCTACCAGTAAATACCAGCCTGGCTCGATTTGACCTATCAGCCGGGTGTTGGGTGAAATCACTACCAGCAGGTCGCCAACGAGCCATTCATCCGGATTCATCTGGCTCAATCCACCGACCAGGGACAAGGTTGCCTCGCGATGTGCTTGCAGCAGGGATTGCACTTCATCAAACCGATTCTGGTCGTATGATTTCTCTATTTCCAGGCGCTGGCTCAAGCCACCGGCCAGGAACAGCTGCAGCTCTTCCCATGCATGTTTGAAAGGGTATAAACGATCTCCGGGGAGCGCCGAGTCGGATGCAACCAGAGTAATGGTTGCACCGATCAGTAAAATGATCGCCAGAATGCCCAACACAAGCCGGAAATGAGGCCTGCCGATTGCGGGCGATATAGTTTTTCGATACGGGCGTCGCTTGGCCGCCGCCAGGAATTTCTGTCGACTGAGTTCCTGGGCCTCTTGGTCAATCACCATTTCTTCCTGGGGAGCCTGGAAACTGGTGACTCCATCATCAACAAGGGCAGGGCGGTTCGGGATAAGCTGTTCATTGACCCGCTTGGATACGCAGCTCATCAGCCACCCACGCAGATTACGCTGCGACCCTGAGGTTTGCTTAGCCTCGTTGAGCAGCTCAAGAAATACAGTGTGAGTTACCTCCTCTGCCAACTGAGCATCATGCAGGCGATAATAAGCAAACTGGTAGACTTCCGGGTAATATCGATCGTGGAGCGCGCCCAATTTCGCGGCACCCAAGCCTAGGATGTCATGCAAAGATTGGTTCGGGTCGCTTGCTAGATCGGCCAAAAATGATTCCTTCAACAATTTTCAATTGTACTGATTCTACCCCGAACTAGACTCTGGTGCTGTAATTATCTGTCAATGTGCACGATCCACCCGGTTCGTAAATTCCGGTGGGAAATTGTGACGAAAGTCACATACGGATTGGGGAACTCGAGATAAGATTAGTTTTGGATAAGCCAAAGTGAAAAATTGGGTTAAAATATGGGTAATTACCCCTTCTTCTAGGTGAAGTGATGAAATTACCAATCATTATCGGCGTGATTGCTATACTGGCTGTCGTTGGGACGGGGCTTTACGTCACGGATTTTACAGCTTACCTGGGTAATAATCCCTCCACCTGCAACAACTGCCATGTAATGGATTATGTATACGAGGGCTGGTACCATGCCGGTCATAGCGAATGGACGACCTGTAATGAGTGCCATACACCCCATGCACTGATCCCGAAATATATCACCAAAGCCCAATCCGGTTATCATCACGTTACCGCATTTGTTTTTGGAAATATCCCGGATGCAATCCGGGCAAAACCGCATTCGCGCGAAATTGTACAAGAAAACTGCAAGCGCTGCCACGAAGCTACTATTGCCAATATCGATATGAGCCCGATGGCAGGCGAGCGCTTTTGCTTTGATTGCCACCGCAGTTCCGCCCATGGCGAGCGTGGAATCTCGATCTTACCTTATAAGCATACGGAGGAAAACCAATGAAGCGCACGATTTGGATTTTGACCGGTATCATCGTCATCCTGGCGGTTGGCCTCGTCGCGGCGCTGCTTTACCTGGGAAATCAGCCCGAGCCGACTCGCGGTGTCCAGCCGATAGTAACTGTGGAAGCTATGGAGCCCGACTCCTCGGTTTGGGGAGAGAACTTCCCTAACCAGTATTCGACCTTGTTGAAGACCGAGAGCAACAACGAGCAAACAGCCTTTGGTGGCTCTAACCCATATTCCAAACTGGAACAAGACCCACGTTTGGTTACCTTATTTGCCGGGTATGGATTCAGCAAAGATTACAACGAAGAACGTGGCCATATGAACAGCCTGACCGATGTAAGAGAGACCTTGCGGGTGAACGAAACGACACCCGGCACTTGCTACTCTTGCAAGTCGGCGGTCAACCCTAAGCTGTGGAATCAGATGTGAATGGCGACCTATGATAAAACACCCTTTAGTGAGCTAGGGGCGCAAATAAACGAACCGATTGGCTGTGCTAACTGCCATGATGCCGAAACCATGAGCCTGATTGTGACTAATCCTGCTCTGGAGGAAGCACTGCAGAGACAGGGTCAAGATTGGCGTACCTTTACTCGCCAGGAGATGCGCACGGTGGTGTGTGCCAACTGTCATGTGGAGTATTATTTTGCCGGTGAGGGCAAATATCTGACTTTTCCCTGGGATGGAGGCACTACGATCGAAAATATTGCCACCTATTACCAGGAGGAGGCATTTAAAGATTGGGATCATCCCAACTCCGGCGCTCCCATGATAAAGATGCAGCACCCGGAGTACGAATTCTTTACTGCGGATAGCACTCACTATAAAGCGGGGGTGGCCTGTGCCGACTGCCATATGCCATACACACGCGATGGCGCGGCAAAGTTCTCTACTCATAATGTGCACAGCCCGCTATTAAACGCTGAGGCTGCCTGTGGGCAGTGCCATACCGATGTAGAATATGTGACCGGGCGGGTAGCTACGATTCAGGCACAGGTGCGGGCTGCAATGGATGCTTCAGAAGAAGCTATTGTAGCAGCCATTGGGTCAATTGAAAAAGCTGCGGCGGTAGCTAATGTAAACCAGGACTTGTTGACTGAAGCCCGCAACCTGCACCGGGAAGCACAGTTACGCTGGGATTTCATTGCTGCCGAGAACAGCATGGGCTTTCACAACCCGGAAGAAGCCCTGCGTATCCTGGGTATCGCCACAGACCTGGGTCGACAGGCGCAACTCAAGGCTGTTGAGGCAGCCGGGACACCTACCGTAATCCAGGCTAGCAGCCAGTAGATAATGGAGCAGAAACTCCCTGCCTTCGAAGCAGGGAGTTTTTTGTTTTAATTGGGTGGTTCCTGAGACCAGTCGCGTAAGATATTTTCGTCGATCACCCGTATTTGACGGCGCTGTACACGGATCGCCCCACTGCGTTCCAGCTCGCGCAGGGAGCGTGCGACGACTTCTCTAACGGTACCCAGGCGAGCCGCAATCTGGTCTTGTGTGATCGATGGGTTTACTTGCCCTTCTAACAGGTCGGGGGTTAGCTGAGTGATCAGGCGAGCCAGTCGATTTGTCACCTGATGGAATGATAGCTCTTCAACCTTCCCTATCAGCATGCGCAGATTAACGGCCAGGTTCTGAATGGCAGCTTGAGCAATTTCTGGCTCTTCTTTTATTACTTGACGGATAACCGCTGCATCAATGATCCAGATTTCACTTTCTTCCAGGCAGGCTACATTAACCACATTTGAACCCAGGTCGAATACGGGTACCTCGTTGAATGTTGCCCCTTCTTCGAAAACCTTGATAATCAGCTCGCGACCTTTAGAGGATAGTTTAAACAGCTTGACACTCCCATTTCTAATCATGTACAGACCCGTGCAAGGCTCACCCTGCCAACATACAATCTCTCCGCGCTCATAGCGTCGCAAATGGGTTCCCTGGGCCAATAAATCGAGTACGGACTGGCTAAGATCTACGAAATATGGGCTTTGTCGTAAGGCTTTTATCTTTGTCGGGAGCCCGACTGGAATATTTTGCATCTGCGTTAATTATCCATAACCGAAATTGGCGTTCCTATAAAATTACAATGCCTGTTATTATTGTACTTTATTGGAAAGTTGACTACAATATAGCATATATGTTTTAACATCTGGAATAATCTCCCCTTTCAATATCAGGAGCTCATTATGCTGGACAAGATTGATCTCACCAAGCAGTTGGATAGAAAAATCTATAAAGAAATCATGGCGAAATTATCCAGCCAGCTCTTTGCTATTCAGAAGGCCTCTTGGGATGCAGGCATCCCGGTGGTTATTCTATTCGAAGGCTGGGATGCGGCCGGCAAAGGTACTTCCATTCGCAAAATGGCTAATTTCCTGGACCCGCGTGGCTATAAACTATATCCAATACGCCCGGCACGAACCTATGAAAAAAAGCATCCCTGGTTGTGGCGTTTCTGGCTCAAACTCCCGGCGCGCGGTGAATGGGCTATTTTTGACCGTTCATGGTATGGTCGAGTGATGGTAGAGCGGGTAGAGAACCTGATTCCGGAAACTGAGTGGCGGCGTGCCTATCGCGAGATCAGCGAGTTCGAGCGCACCGTTGCCGACGATGGAACAGTGATCATTAAGTTTTTCCTGCATATCAGTAAAAAAGAGCAAAAGCGGCGTTTTGAAAAAATTACCAAGGACCCGCTGACCGCATTTCAGGTAACGCCGGAAGATTGGGAGCATCACCGCCGTTATAATGATTGGTTACTGGCATACGAGGAAGCCTTTGAGCGCACTGATTCCGAGTACGGACCTTGGACGATCGTAGAGGCAACTGACCGCCGCTATACCTGGGTGAAGATTTTCCAGACGATCATCAACACTTTGAGCGATCGCCTGGAGATTCCTATAGAGCCTCTGTCAATTGATGTGGAAGCAGCTGCTGGAGAAGGATTGGAAGAAATATCTCACGAAGATGAAATTGGACCGGCTGTAAATTTTGAAGAAGAGATGGAAGAGATGGCTTTAGCGGCGGAGGCAGCAGCTGGCCAGTCGGACCATACTATGGTTTCCTCTGGATCATCCGAGGATAACGGTTTGAAACACGAGCAGTGGTCTATTGAAGAAACGGTCCAGGTGAATCCCGTATCAAAAAAAACTAAGGCCTAGGATGGAAATCTCACCCAAGCAGCCTTATAGCAGGTCATGGCAGGCGCATACCGGGAGGCAGGCATGTTAAGCACGATTGATTTATCCCTGAAGTTGGACAAAGAGGAGTACGACAGAGAACTGCTCAAATACCAGGTAGCGATTTACCTGCTGGGTTATCAGGTATATTTGCAGCAGCGACCAGTGGCAATCGTTTTTGAAGGATGGGATGCGGCAGGAAAAGGCGGTGCGATCCGACGCTTGACGGAAAAACTGGATCCGCGCGGCTTTGTGGTTTACCCGATTGCAGCCCCAAAGGGCGATGACGCCACCCATCATTATCTGTGGCGTTTCTGGCGACGTTTACCAGAAGCCGGGCAAATTGCGATTTATGACCGTAGCTGGTATGGTCGGGTGATGGTCGAGCGAATTGAAGGCTTTTGCGCCGAAGATGAATGGAAGCGCGCCTACCGAGAGATTAATTATTTCGAACGGCAGTTGGTTGACTTTGGAACGATCATCTTCAAGTTCTGGATCCATATCGGTAAGGATGAGCAGCTAAACCGCTTTGAAGCGCGACACTCTGACGAAAAACGCTCGTGGAAGCTTACCGATGAGGATTGGCGCAACCGCGAAAAATGGCCCCAATACGAAGAAGCGGTCAATGATTTGCTCTTAAAAACCAGCACACTTTATGCCCCCTGGACGGTGATTGAGGGGAATGATAAGCTGTATGCGCGCATTAAGATTCTGCGCACAGTTGTAGAGAAATTGAGTGAAGAATTAAAATATGATCCCTTTAAGAGCGATCTATACCTTGGGAGTAAGAAGGACAAGGAAAAAAGAAAGAAGAAAAAGGGCAACGACGAGTAATCTGTGATTCTATGACTGGTGGTAGGCTGTATCTTGCATTCACTACCTGGGCGATAATCAATCGAGATGACTATGACACAAATGGCTGTTGAGCAAACTGAGCAGGACCAGACGCCGAAAATCAAGCTGGATGATCCCAAATACTATATTAACCGTGAGCTGACAATGCTAGAGTTCCAGCGCCGCGTGCTGGAAGAAGCTCAGGATGAGACCAACCCGCTGCTGGAACGAGTGAAGTTCTTAGCCATCCTGGGCTCGAACCTGGATGAGTTCTTCATGGTGCGCGTGGCAGGCTTGAAGAAACAGATTGATGCCGGTGTGCTCGAGACACCGCCGGATGGCATGTCACCTGCAGAGCAACTGGCAGCGATTCGGAAACAGGCCTGGCAATTGATGGTCAAAGGTAGAGAATGTTTGCGAGATGATATCTTGCCCCAGCTCAACAAAGCCGGAATTCATGTTTTGGAATACCAGGAGCTGAATGATCGACAAAAAGCTGCTGTGGATGGCTACTTCGATGAAGTGGCGTTTCCCGTGCTCACACCGTTGGCTTTTGACCCCGGACATCCTTTCCCGCACATTTCGAATTTGAGCCTGAACCTGGCGGTGGTCATCCAAGATGAAAGTGAACATGAATTGTTTGCCAGGATCAAGGTGCCTGCCACCCTACCGCGTCTGGTGCCGATCAAACGCTCATCTGGCAGTGTCCGCAAAGATGGGACTTCTCCCTATCATCATTATTTTGTCTGGCTCGAACAAGTGATTGCCGCCAATATGGAGAAGCTTTTTCCGGGTATGCAGGTTGTGGAGGTTCACCCATTTCGTGTGACCCGCGATGCCGATACTGTGATTCAAGAACTGGAGGCGTCCGACTTATTGGAAACCATGGAGCAGAGTGTACGCCAGCGGCGCTTCGGATCAGTTGTGAGGGTCACAATCAACGATAACATGCCGGCCCGCATCCAGGAAACCCTGATGGAAAATCTGGAGCTCGACCCGAAGGATATTTATCCGATGGAAGGTCCATTAGGGTTAAGCAACTTGATGGCCCTACACGGTATTGACCGAACTGATCTAAAAGATGCACCTTTCAAACAATCGATCCCGGGTTTGCTACGATCTGAAGTATATGACGGGGATATCTTTGCTGCTATTCGCAACAAGGACATCCTACTGCACCATCCATATGACTCTTTCAATCCAGTCGTAGAGTTTCTGAACCAAGCGGCACATGACCCGGATGTCCTGGCAATTAAACAGACTCTTTATCGAGTAGGAAGAAACTCGCCCGTGGTCAATGCCTTACTAGAAGCGCGTGAATATGGCAAGCAGGTTGCTGTGTTGGTGGAACTGAAAGCTCGATTTGACGAAGAAAGCAATATCCGTTGGGCCAGGATGCTGGAGCAGGAAGGGGTGCATGTAATATATGGTTTGCTTGGTTTAAAGACGCACTCAAAAGTAGCCTTGGTAGTACGCAAAGAAGGCGAGCATATTCGCCGTTATCTCCACATGGCAACAGGGAACTACAATGCCATCACTGCCCAGATTTATGAAGATATCGGCATGTTTACCTGTGATGATGATATCGGCGCCGATGCGACTGACTTGTTCAATTATCTTACCGGCTATTCTGCGAAAAAAGAGTATCGTAAGCTGTTGGTTGCTCCAGTCAATCTGCGCTCCGGCATGGAAGCCTTGATCCGCCGTGAAATTCAGAACCAGCAAGAGCATGGCAACGGTCGACTGATTTTCAAAATGAACTCGCTGGTGGATAAAGACATGATCATTTGCCTCTATAAAGCCTCCCAGGCAGGCGTGAAGATTGATTTGATTGTGCGCGGTATGTGCTGCCTGCGACCGGGAATTAAAAATGTGAGCGATAATATCCATGTCATCAGTGTAGTCGGCAGGTTCTTGGAACACAGCAGAATTTATTACTTCTATAATAATGGCAACGAACAAATTTACTCGGGCAGTGCCGATTTGATGCCCAGGAATATCAATCGCCGAGTTGAAGTGCTCTTTCCGGTTCAAGATTATCAGTTGGTACGGTATCTCCGCGACGAAGTATTAGAAACATATCTTAACGCAAATTTGAAAACAAGAATTTTAAGACCGGATGCCACGTATGTTAACCGGAATCCAGGCCAGGGTGAGACCTCACTCAATCCGCAAATCTGGCTGATCAATCGACACCGAAGACCTATAAGGGAGTAATTTTATTATGACAGAAGAACCAAAATCTATGGCAGATACTCCTATTGACAGTGATACTCCGCTTGATGAAACCGTACAGGTGGAAATGGAAAGCGAAATAGAGGTAAATACTCATGCAGAACATGTACGCAATCAGGCTACCCGCCTTTTTGATAAGACTCAATCATTGCACGAATTAGGAGCTGACAGCCGGTGTGTGCTTGAACTCGCTGCTTTGATTTATAACGTGCCATTTCCGCCAGGCAAGAAAAAACCAATCAATGCTGCCCGAAAATTAATTCAGGCTCAGGTTTATGAAGAACCACTATCGAGTGAGCAGCAAGCAGTATTAGCCTCGGTTTTGGCATTGCAACATGGCCAAATCAATCGCAAGGCGATCCAGCGTTTGGATCTATCCCCGATCCAGCAGCGGGAAGCACTCACGCTGGCCGCGCTGCTGCGGATTGCGATTGGGCTGGATCAATCCGGCGGCCAGCAGACATTCATCGAGCAAGTGGAACTAGCGCGCAGCGAGCTGTGGATTGTGATCTCCGGTCCCGATGTCGAGGTGGATGCTGCGGCTGCCCAGCATAATGCCCGCCTGTGGTCGAAAATTGGCTATCCGGATGTGAAGATACTGCTGCCGGCAGAAGCAAAAGCCCGTTTGATGCCATTTCCAGAGCCGCAGGAGTCCATGGGTGTAGAGAGTGGAGATAGTTTTGCTGAGGCAGGCCGCAAAGTAATGCGCTACCATTTTGCTGAAATGCTGCAAAATGAATATGGAACACGCCTTGGTGAGGATATCGAGGCCTTGCATGACATGCGCGTCGCCACGCGCCGCCTACGTGCCGCCTTTGATGTTTTTGACACAGCTTTCGAGCGTCAGGAAATGAAGCGGCACCGGGCTGGTTTGCGGACTACTGGGCAGACTCTCGGTCATGTGCGCGATCTGGATGTAATGATTGAGAAAGCTCAGCACTATCGCGACAACCTCCCCGAAGACCAGCGTGCCGGCCTAGATCCTCTATTTGAATACTGGCAATCTGAACGTGAATCAGCCCGGAAGCAGATGCTAGCATTCCTCGACAGCCGGGAATATCAGGAATTTAAACGTGAATTTAATGTATTTGTAAACACACCAGGCAGCGGAGTACGACCGGTATCCGATAACCCACCGGAGCCCAGGCTGGTCAGTGAAATCGCGCCGATTTTGGTTTTTACTCGCCTGGCAGCCGTGCGGGCATATGGAGCAGTTCTTGTCCAATTGGCAGCTTACCCAGGAACAGTTGCCGGAAGAAAAGCGGCGGGATGCCCATGCAGTTCAGACTTATCGGGAGAGCCGCCTAGCAGAGAAAGAGCAGCTCATCGCCTCGTTCCAGGGCGTTTGGGATGACTTCAATCAACCGGAATTCCGGCACAAATTAGCCCAGGCGATTTCGGTGTTGTAAATCCAGCTCTGACGGTTAAAAAGGACAAAGCGGGCAGCCGATAACCAAGCGGCTGCCTGTTCTATTCAAGTTTGTTGCTACTAGAGCATTTCGGTAAGCATCACTCGGTCTGGACCACGATCGATTTCCCAGGGATACACAATCCGGGCATCGGTGATTGCTGCATAATAGTCGGGCCGCGCCGAGCCAAACAGGTTGCGGTAAGGATTGAAATGCAGAACACAGGTATGAGGAAAGCCGCCTGCACTGGAAACGCGTATTTTGACTGCAGTGATTGTACGCCCTGACCCCCACACATCATCCACCACCAGTGTTCGCCTCCCTTTGAGCAGACGGTCCTCGGGGAACTGGATGAATTGAGGCCAGGCCATCAGTTTGGTTTGCTCCATTTGCATCTGAGCTGGAAAGTCAACAGCCGCGGTCAGGATGTGAGTGATACCCATGGCTTCCGCCAGCAATCCTCCAGGGATGATGCCTCCACGAGTGATCATCACCATAGCGTCAAAATCCTCATCAAATTGGGGCACAAGATGGTCGATCAAGCGATCAACATCTTGCCAGGTCAGGAGCTCACGGCGGGTAGGTTCCATTTGACTCTCCTCAATTTTTGCTTATATTATAGCAAGTTTGGCGGATTAACTTCAATCTTCCACTCAGCCAGCGGCTTATCTCTCAGTAGCGAAACCGGATCGGGGCCACGCAGGATAATTTGCCAGCGGTAAAGGCCGGATACCCGCGCAAAAAAACAGGGCACCGGGCCGATCAATTGGGTGACATGGCGTTTTTCAGTTGACAGCCAATTTTGAACCCGGGCGGCCATTTCTCGCGCCTGGCTCTCTGCTTGCTGCGGATCCAGGTGCCGATATTCCAGGCGCACCAACTTCCCGAATGGTGGATAATTGAGTTGGCGGCGATATTCGAGCTCTTGCCGGTAGAATTGCTCATAATCATGCCCGGCTGCAGCCCGGATAACGTAGTTGTCCGGCTGGAAAGTTTGAAGGATAACCTTGCCGCCCAGCAGGCTGCGCCCGGCGCGGCCGGCAACCTGCGTAAGCACCTGAAAAGTTCGTTCTGTGGCACGGTAATCCGGTAAATTCAAGCCCACATCCGCCAGGACTGCTCCTACCAGGGTAACCAACGGTAGATCTAGCCCTTTCGCCAGCATCTGGGTGCCGATCAAGATATCGGCACGATGCGCCATGAAGTGGCTCAGGATGGTTTCGTGGGCGCCTTTTTTACGCGTGGTTTCATAATCCCAGCGCAGCGTACGAGCCTGGGGAAAGAAGGTATTGATTTCCGACTCGACACGTTCTGTACCGGTCCCGTAGTGACGGATATGACGGCTCTGGCAGTTAGGGCAATGCTCCGGCATGCGCCGTTGGTAGCCACAATGATGGCATTGCAAAATACCAACCGGATTCTGGCTATTGGTATGGTATGTCAAGGGCAGGTCGCAGCGCGGGCAGCGTAGGCTGTAACCGCAGTCGCGACAGAAAATGTAAGTGGCGGATCCACGTCGGTTGAGGAACAAGATAGCCTGGTGCCCATCTTCTAAAACCTGCTCTAAGCCAGCATGTAATGCCCGGCTGAATATCGAGCGGTTGCCGTCTTTGAGCTCGGTGCGCATATCAATGATTTCCACAGGTGGCAGGTCGCTACTCTCGGCCTTGGCTTCCAGAGGTCGATAGTGAGAGATAATCTTTTCTGGGTGGCTCTCTTTGAGTTTCAGGCGCTCGAGCTGGGTTTGGATGGACTGTTGATGCGCCAGGATACGTGCCGGCAGGTGCAGGTAGCGCCACTCGCCTCGGCTGGCGTGATACATCTGGGTGATATCAGGAGTTGCAGACCCGCAGAGACAGACAGCACCTGCCAGTCGGGCATAGGCCAGCGCGGCAGTGCGTGCATCGTAGCTGGGTAGGCTTTCCGATTGGTAGTAAGTATCATCGTGGCATTCATCGACGATGATCAAACCCAGGTTGGGAAAAGGTGTGAATAAGGCACTCCGCGGCCCGACTACTAACCCCAAAGTTCCCTGACGAGCGCGCCGCCAGGTGTCGTAGCGCTCACCTTCGGAGAGACCTGAATGGAGCATCCCCACTCGACCAGGGAAGCGGTTGGCAAAACGACGGATGGTTTGTGGGGTCAGGGCAATTTCGGGTACCAGGATTATCGCTTGGCGACCAAGCTGGAGTGTGAATTGAACAGCGCTCAGGTATATCTCGGTCTTGCCCGAGCCGGTCACTCCGTGAAGCAGGAGGGGGGTAACCGCTTGCCCACTGGCGGACTGGCGCAAATGCTCCTCTATCTGGCTCCAGACCTCTTTTTGGTCTCGGGTGAGTTGCGGGGCTTCGCTGGGTTGGAAGTCATACTGCGCCAGCGGGTCACGCTGATCTTCCGTCTCTCCTAGCGCGATCAGCCCTAGCTGTGCCAGGTGGTGTAAATCCCCCAGGTTACCACCACTTTCGGCGTAAAGCCAGGTCACATTGACAGGTCCAGCTTCCCT